>NZ_BAAASJ010000015.1:0-11021 GCF_039532825.1 Streptomyces vastus | reverse complement strand
CGGATACCGGAGCCCGATCGACTACGAACACGACCACCGAGCCAACTCCGCCCTGGGGCTGGCCGCATAGAAGATCTCCACAGTTCGAGGGGATTGACAGAAGCCGCCCTTCCACCTCGAAACCAGGGACTGTAGAATCCGCGCATGCCTGACACTTGGATTGCCCTCGATACCGCTGCTCGGCGCAAGAACTGGTGGTGGACTGGATATTTGACGGCAATTTTTGGCGGCTTGGCGATAGCACTGACTGCGGTAGGCGAACAATTCTCGTGGATTATTTCTGTTGCTATATGCTGGCTGCTCTCGGTCACCTACATGATTAACCGGGGATACGGTCGAACTCTCCTTACGTCCGATCGGATCGTATTCCGTACTTTCTTTAGCCGCCGGTCGATCCCATGGGCTGAGGTTACTCATATCGAGAAGCGGCGCCATCAGGGGCGAAGCGCTGAGTGGTGGGACTTGCGCATCGTTCGCAAGCACGGGCGGTCGCTTGCAATACCCGGCGCATTTACTAGTCGGAGGTATGACAGTACTTTCGAAGGGAAGCTCACTCTGATTCGTGAGTATTGGGCTCGCTCGGCTCGCACAGAATGACCGTTGTGCCCGCCCGCCCGGCCCCATCGTCGCTTCCGTTGGGTGATCTTGGTGCGGTAGGGTCCTCGGTTTGTGGCACGTGATCACGTCCCCACGGGCTGTAGGTGAGGCCCGGGGACACTGTCCCCTCCGCAGCCACATACAGATGAGAGACCTGACCGAGTCCTACTGGCCGGTCTTCCGCCAGCGGGCGCGCAGGCTGAACGCCGCGCTCTTCGGCCGGCGTTCGCGGGTGAACACTCCCTTTTTGTTGCCGTCGACACGGAAGACTCCGGGCGCCGTGGCGAAGTCGGCGAAGTTCCAGACCTGCTCGCCGACGACCGCGTCGACACGGTCGAACACCCGGTGGTACACGTCGAGCAGTTCGGCCTGATACTCCTCGGTCCACGGGCTGGGTACGACGTTGCGCAGTCCGGGGTAGGCGTCCGCTCCGTACTCGGTGATGACGATGGGCTTGTCGTGCGCGGCCCACTGCCGCAGTTCCGCCGCCAACTCCGTCTCGGCCGCCGCCAGGTCGTTGGGGCCGAAGTACCAGCCGTAGTAACGGTTGAGGAGCACGACGTCGAACAGGTCGGTGACCACGCACTGGTCCGGTTTCCCCATGAGCGCGTTGACGTAGGCGACGGGTCGTGAGGGATCCAGTCGGCGCGCCTCGGCCGCCAGTGGTGCGAAGTAGTCGCGCGCCTCCGGTTGGACGTTGTCCGGCTCGTTGGCGATGGACCACAGCACGACACTCGGATGGTTCTTGTCGCGGGTCACGAGCTCCTTCACCGCCTGCAGGTGCGTGCGAAGGGTGCTCTCACTCACGGTGTCGGGCGAGAACGTGGACACCTTCCGACCGGAGCCGAAAACACCTCCCGCGATGTTCAGGTTCAGGCCGGCGGCCGCGGTCTCGTCGATGACCACCACACCCTGCCGGTCCGCGTAGTCCAGCACCTCTTCGGCGTAGGGGTAGTGCGAGGTGCGGAACGAGTTCGCGCCGGTCCACTCCAGCAGGGCGAAGTCGTGCACCATCAGGATGTCGTCGTGGCCCCTGCCGCGCACGGCGGCGTCCTCGTGCTTGCCGAACCCCTTGAAGTAAAACGGGGTTCCGTTGATCAGGAACTCCTTGCCCCGTACCTCCACAGTGCGCACGCCCACGGACTGCCGGTAACTGTCGACAAGGCCGCCGGAGCTGCTCCACAGCGTGGCCTCGAGTTCGTAGAGGTAGCCGTCGCCGGGCGCCCAGGGGTGCACGTCCGCGACTCTGAGGGTTCCCGCCGCTCCGGTGGCAACATGGACCTCGACCCCGGAGGCATCGCGCAGCGAGACACGCACCTCGTGCTCTTCGGCCTGCGCGGTGCTGTCCACGCGGTAGGCGACGAGGCCGGTCGTGTCCTCGAGGCTGGTGGTCACGGTGATGTCGGTGATGTGGACGGGGGGCGTGGTGTACAGCCACACGGGCCGGTGCAGGCCCGCGTAGTTGAAGAAGTCGTGGAAGTAGTGCTGCACACGGCGGCCGTCCGTGCGTTCCTCCACTCGGCCGGGTGGTATCGACTCCCAGGTCAGTTCGTTGTTGACCACGACGGTGACACAGTTTTCGGCACCCGGCCGCAAGTGCGCTGTGACGTCGGCCTCGAAGGGGGTGTAACCGCCTTCGTGCCGGACGACCTCAACATCGTTGACCCAGGCGATCGCGCGATGCGTCGCAGCGTCGAAGCGGAGCACCGTCCGTTCCCCCGCCCACCGGGCAGGAACCCATACATGCGTCTGGTACCAGACGTCGCCGACATGGTCACGGACGGTCGCGTCCGGGAAGATGTCGTTGTAGCTGGCGGGCACCGGGATGTCCACGGCGCCCGCGAGCTGCGAGCGCCACCAGCCCTCGGCACGGCCGAGGCCCTCCGCGTCCAGACGGAAGCTCCACAGGCCGCACAGGGAGCGGCGTTCACGAGTGGGGCCGTCCTGAGGACGAAGCATGGTCGGTTCTCCTGTTCGTTGTGCGCGTGTCGACTCGGTGGTCGAGAGGGCAGGTCTGCGGCGGTCGAAAGAGGGCTATTTGATGCCGGTGTTGGCGATGCCCTCGACGAAGTGCCGTTGCAGGGCGAGGAAGAGAAGGATGATCGGTGTGACGACCGTGACCGCCCCGGCCAGCAGAAGGCCGTAGTCAGTGCCGTTGGCTCCCACGGAGAAGAGGGCGAGAGCGACCGGCAGCGTGTAGTGGTCCTCGGTCTGTGCGATGACGAGCGGCCACAGGAAGTTGTTCCACTGCGCGAGGAAGGTGAGGATCGCCAGTGTCGCCAGCGCGGGCCGGGTCAGCGGAAGGATCACCCTGAGGAAGATCCAGGATTCGCCCGCACCGTCGAGGCGCGCCGCCTCGACGAGGGCGTCCGGGATGTCCCGGATGAACTGCCGCATGATGAACACGCCGAGCGGTGTCACGAGGAAGGGCAGGACGAGCCCGAGGTAGGAGTTGCCCAGGCCCATGTTGCTGACGAGCACGAACAGTGGGACGAAGGTCGTGACGCCGGGAATGATCAGCATGGTGAGGACGAGACCGAACAGCAGACGCTTCCCCGCGAACTCGATCTTCGCGAAGGCGTATCCGGCCATCGAGCAGAACAGCAGATTCCCCAGAACACAGGCCACCGCTACGAGTGTGCTGTTCAGGAAGTACAGTCCGAAGTTCTGCTTCGACAGCAGTTGTTCGAAGTTGGCGAAGGTCGGGGACCGAGGGAGCCAGGAGCTCGGATGAGCGACGATCTCACCTGTGGGTTTCACCGAGCCGAGGAACATCCAGGCAAAGGGCGCCAGCGTCGCGAGGAGGCCCAGCACGAGGGTGCAGTAGAGAACGACACGACTCGTAGGGACGCGCCGGGACGGACGCCGGTCACGGAAGGCCGGGCCTGTCGGTGTCGTGGTGGCCGGGCCTGTCGTCGTTGTGGTGGTGGCGGTCATGTCAGGCCTTCGCTCGGAAGATGCGGAACTGCAGAAAGCTCAGCAGAGCGATCGCGGTGACCAGCACATAGGACGCGGCCGAGGCCAGTCCGTAATTCCCGAAGCCGAATTGCTCGTAGGCGTAGTAGCTGATCGATGTCGTGCTGTCCAAAGGGCCGCCGCTCGTCATGACGAACGGTTCCTCGAAGAACTGGAGGTAGCTGATGCTGAGCAGAACGGCGACCACCAGGGTGGTCGGCCTGAGCAGCGGCAAGGTCACGCTGCGGAAGGCACGCCAGCGCGACGCGCCGTCCACAACGGCCGCCTCGTGCAGTTCGGGAGGTATCGACTGCAGTCCCGCCAGGAAGATCACCATGGGGATGCCGAAGTGCCGCCAGACCGCCATCAGTATGAGGGCGGGCATGGACCAGTTCGGATCGTTCAGCCAGTCCGGCCCCGAGATTCCCACTACGGACAGGACTGAGTTGATCATCCCGTCAGGCTTGTAGAGGTACCTCCACACGACCGCTATCGCCACGATGCTCGTCACGACCGGAGCGAAGTAGGCGACCCGGAAGAAGCCCTTCGCGCGCTGGATCCCGGAGTTGAGTGCGACGGCAATCGCGAGGGAGAACACCATCGTCAAAGGGAGGCCCACGGCGACGAAATAGAGCGTGTTCAGAGCGGCGCGGACGAAGGTGGGATCGGCGAACAGCGCGGTGTAGTTCTCCAGGCCGACGAAGTTGACGCTGAAGGGCGTCTCCACGTCCCTGCTGGTGATGTCGGTGACGCTCATCGACAGTGACGAGAAGACCGGCCAGATGCCGAAAGTCGCGAACAGCAGGACGAAGGGCGAGCAGAAGGCCCAGGCGACCAAGGTGCGCCGCAGGTGTCGGGAACCACCCCTCGTCCGCTGGGCGCTTTGCCTGGTGGAAGACCTCTCGCGTGCGGGTTCCACGGAGGTGGTCGTGGTCATCGAGGCTGCCCCGTTCCGATCGAGGACGCCTTCGCCTGAACCCGTTCCAGAGCGTCCTGCGGCGACGAGACACCTTTGGCCACCTTCTCGATCTCGGCATCGAGGACCGCGGCGATCTGTTTCCACGTGGTGACGTTCGGGCCGGGCAGCGCGGTCTCCAGCTGGGACCGGAAGGCGGCCAGCACCGGATCCGACTTGAGCTTCCCCTCGCTCCAGGCCGACTGCACGGCGGGAAGGTCTCCGGAGAGTTCGTACCAGTCCTGCTGGACGTCGGGCCGGGAGAGCCACCGGATGAACTTCCAGGCGCCGTCGCGGTTCTTCGCGTCCTTGAACACCGTCCAGTGCCCACCCCCGATGTAGCTGGCGTTGGACTTCGGCCCCTTGGGGAACGGGGCAACCCCCACCTTGTCCTTGACGAAGTCCGCTCCGCCCGCCTCCTCCAGCAGTGCCGTCTCCCAGGGGCCGGCGATGAGTGCGGCGGTGGAACCGTCGACGAACTGCGGCTCGATCTCCCCGAGGCCCACCGGCCCGTTGCGGCTGGTGGTCTTCGACGTGAAGAAGGACTGGTAGAACTGCATCCCCTCAAGGGCCTCGGGCGTGTCGAAGGTGAACTCGGTGCCGTTCTTGTTCATGAGGTCCGCACCGGCCTGCCACATGAAGGGCAAGACATACTGCCAGCTCGTCGCCACGCCGGTTGGGAGCGACAGGCCCCACTTCGCGCCCTGCTTCTGCAGGGCCTTGAGGAACGGGCGGTACTCCTGCCAGGTCTTCGGCGCGGACAGTCCGGCGGCCCGTGCCAGGTCCTTGCGGTAGAACAGGGAACGTGTCTCCACATACCAGGGGACGGCGTACGTGCCTCCTTCGAATGTGGTGCTCCGGGCGGCGCCGCTGTAGAAGGACGAGGTGTCGACGAGGCCGGCCGGTACCGGCTCGAGTCCGCCCGTCGAGGCGAAGTTCGTCAGGTCGGCGGTTCCGACGAGGGTGGCGTCCGGTGTGTCCTTGGAGGCGATCGCCGTTTCGACCTTCTTGGCGTAGTCCTGCCACGGGATGGCCGTGACCTTCACCTTCGCGTCCGGGTTGGTCTTCCGGAAGCGCGCGGCCAGCTCGGGCAGGTGCTCACCCTCGGTGCCCATGGCCCATACGTTGATCTCGCCCTTGGCCGGTGAGGTGTCGACGGGAGCGCTGGTGGCGCCCCCACTTCCTTGCGTATCGGACCGGCCGCAACCGATCAGGAGCAGTGCGGCGGTCAGTCCGCCGATGAGTGCTTTCGAGACAGGTGAGGTGAACATCGTTGTCCGTCTCCTCTCCACCCGGTGGATGCGTGAGCGGCTCTACCGCACGTCGTGGTGTGGGATGAGCGAGACCGTACATCGAAAACCGAACAGTTGCCATAGTTTCAGCGAGGGCAATGGTGGCGGGCCGGTGGCCGGACACTATTGCGCACCGCCACCCGGGTTCGGGGGCATGCATAGGCTTGGGGCATGACCGAAGAGACGACGGCCCGTCCGGCCACCCGCCGAGGCCCCTACGCCAAGAGCGCACAGCGCAGGGCCGAGATCGTCGCTTCAGCGACCGCCGTGTTCGCGGCGCGCGGCTACCGCGGAGGGTCCCTGAGGGAGATCGCCAAACAGCTCGGCATGAGCCTGACCAGCGTCGTGCACCACTTCCCCAGCAAGAGCGCGCTCCTGGTCGCCGTCCTCGAGAACGCCGACTCCGCGAGCGGCGACTCCTTCGAGTCGGACAGCCGGGAAAAGGGTGTGACCTACGCGGTGATGCGGTACGTCCGCCGCAATCTGGAACGACAGGAGATGCTGCGGCTCCTCGCCCTGATGGCCGCGGAGGCCTCGGCTCCCGATCACCCGGCGCACGAGTGGTTCCGTGACAGGTACGAGCGGGTCGTCACCCTTGTCGCGACCGCGGTACGCAGGGACCAGGACGAGGGTCGTATCTCCAACCGGAGGCATCCCGAGCTGATCGCGGCAGCCCTTGTGGCCATGTGGGACGGGCTCCAGCTCCAGTGGCTCATCGACCCGCGGCGTGATCTCATAGCCGGGATATCGGCAGGGTTGGAGGATCTGTTGGGCGATCCTTCCGCCGGCAGCCGGCACCCGTAGCAGCACCTGGCGCCCTCCCGACCGGACATCAGCCGCGCCGCCCGCCCGGGCTTCCGGCCTGCCGGGTGCGGGAATGCGACGCAAGCCGCTCACCGCCTTGCTCAAGTGCGCCCGGCCGCGATCAACGTCGGCGAGAACATGGAAAACGTCGTGGAGACGCTCTGGCGCGGCCTGCGTCCACGGCTCCTCGAAGCCCATCGGGCCGGAGTGCGTGCGGGTGCCGAAAATTCCATCCATGGTCTGTGACGTGCAGGTTCTTGTAGGCGGCCGATGGATGGCGGACAGGCGTGTCAGGCTGATCGATCGTGCTGCTACGACTGCCCTACCTCGCTGTGTCGAGCGTGTTCGCCTTCATACGGCTCCTGCCGATGAGCGACGTGGACAAGGACATCGAGATATTGACGCTGCGCCACCAGCTGGCCGTCCTGCAGCGCCAGACCGACAGGCCGCGCGTCACGACGGCGGACCGCGCCTTCCTTGCCGCGCTCCTCCACCGGCTCCCGAGGCCCAAGCTGCGGCAGTTGCACCTGATCGTCTCCCCGGACACGATCCTGCGGTGGCATCGCGATCTCATGCACCGCCGCCACGCCGACGCCTCCCGGCGCAAGCGGCCCGGCAGACCGTCGGCCCGTCGCAGCATCCAGGCTCTCGTCCTGCGCCTGGCGCGGGAGAACTCCGGATGGGGCTACAGAAGGATCCACGGCGAACTCGCCGCCCTCGGCATCAAGATCGCCCCTTCCACGGTGTGGGAGATCCTCAAGCAGCACGGGATCCAGCCTGCCCCCGAACGTGACCGCCAGACCTGGGCCGCCTTCCTGCGCAGCCAGGCGCACGCGATCCTGGCCTGCGACTTCTTCACCGCCACCACCCTGAACGGCACGAGCGTGTACGTCTTCGCCGTCATCGAGCACGCCAGCCGCCGCATCCGCATCCTCGGCGCGACAGCCCACCCCACCGCGGACTGGGTCACCCAGACCGCGAGGAACCTGGTCATGGACCTTCAGGACGCCGGCGCCACCGTCACACACCTGATCAGGGACCGCGACGGCAAGTACACCCGCGCGTTCGACGCCGTCTTCGAGGCCGAGGGTATCGAGATCGTCACCACCGGCATCCGCATCCCCCGCATGAACTCGCTCATGGAGCGTTGGGTGCAGACCTGCCGACACGAGCTACTCGACCGCACCTTGATCTGGAACCTGCCCCACGTGCTCCACACACTCGCCGAGTTCGAAGTGTTCTACAACCAGCACCGGCCCCACCGCACCCTGCACAGCGCAGCACCCCTGCGACCGGTCCCCGAACCGATCACCGAACCCGAGCGGCTCGACCGACTGGACGTCCATCGACGTGATCGACTCGGCGGCCTCCTCCACCAGTACACACACGCCGCCTGACCGGCACGGACGTAATAATCGGCACCCGCAGTGTTCACCGGCGTCCGCATGCCAAGGATGAACTCGATTATGGAGAGATGGGTGCTCAGCCCCCGCCGCGAGCTCCTCGACCGCACCCTCATCTGGAACGCTCACCACCTGCGCCATGCCCTGAGCGAGTACGAGCGGTTCTACAACGAGCACCGCACCCACCGCTCCCTGCAGGCAGCCGCGCCGCTGCGCGCACTCCCCGAAACCATCACCGACCCCAGGGAGATCGCTCGCCTCGACATACGTCGACACGACCGCCTCGGCGGAGTGATCCACGAGTACCAACACGCCGCTTGACCTGCACGGACATGATTCTCGGCACGCACAGTGTCCACCACTCAGGGGGAGGCCCCACCTTCGACAGACGACGCATCTATCCCAAGAACCCGGATGGATACCGGGCCAAGGGAGCGATGCGGGATGGTTCCCGTGTTCACGGTGAATCGATCGATCAGTCCGGCATCCAGCTTTGCCCCGGCAGCATCGCCACGGTTACGCCGCAGGCTTTCACCGTGGCCTCCCCACCGACACGCCAAGTCGGCTACGGAGTCAGCCCGCCCAGCGAACAGACTGTGCACTGCAACCCGGCCCATATCCACCAGATTTGAGCCGGTGCCACGCTTACGGAGCTTTACCACT
Organism: Streptomyces vastus; assembly: GCF_039532825.1. NCBI lineage: Bacteria > Bacillati > Actinomycetota > Actinomycetes > Kitasatosporales > Streptomycetaceae > Streptomyces > Streptomyces vastus. Next base: position 2,352 of record NZ_BAAASJ010000015.1, on the reverse strand, counting down.
GTTTCCTCTCGTATGCCCTCTGATCTCGCTCGCCGGACCCGGCCCGTCTGGCAGTTCCAGGCCGTCCCGGCTTTGTCAGCGCTGCTTCCCGCCCTCCCCGGCGTCTCCCGGGTCGGACTGCGCTCAGCTCCCACCAGCCTGCTGCGACAGGCTGGCGAGGAGGTCTTGCACCTCCTTCAATTCACCGCGCCTCACGGCGCAATCAAGATTCCCGACAGAGTCGCTCACTGACCGTCGACCGGGCGACGCGAAACCCCACGTCTTCGACGCGGAAGGTCGGATGGCTGCGGCGTCTCACCGAGGCCCGGCAGCTCCAGTGCTCATCGAACCAGCCTCCGCCGCGCAGTACTCGGTAACTGCCGTAGACCTCGGGGTCATAGAGGTCCCAGCACCATTCCCATACGTTGCCCAGCATGTCGTAAAGTCCCCAAGAATTCGGCCGCTTGCCACCCACTCGATGGCTCTGATCGGATGAATTCTCCCGATACCAGGCAATTTCATCGAGTGGTCCGTATCGTGGTCCACTCGTACTGGCACGACATGCGTGCTCCCACTCGGCCTCGGTTGGCAGCCGGTACCCGTCGGCCGACATGTCCCATGTGACTCCTTCTGCGTCGGCATGGAACGCATATGCCAACGAGAGCCCGTGGTAGCTGGACAGCGCATTGCAGAACTGCACAGCATCTCGCCAGGAGACGCCCTCGACGGGCAGCTGGTCCCCTTGGGCGGTGCTCGGCTGGTGACCGGTGATGTGCGTATAGAGCAGCTGCGTCACCGGGTGAGCCCCGAGACGAAAAGGTTCAAGCGGAACTGTCCACTTCCGCAGCGTTCGCCGGTCCGACAGCTCCACGCGCCCGGGCGGAACATCAACCATCCCGGAGTCTCCAGTTGTGTTCATCAACAAGTGATCATATCTCCCGAGCGGCGGGCAGCCCCCGCCGGGTGCGAAGCGCGATGGCCGTCAGGATGAAACCGTCTCGGCACCGCCAGCGGCCATTCAGCCTGTTCGGAAACTCATCACTGGATCCCACCGCTGTGGCGGACAACTGTGCGGTGAAGGTGCCCGATCGGGCACCGATTCTTATGTCGGCCTGCTCGAAGCCGAGTTCCCGCTGGGTGATCGGATACCAGACCTTAAAAACCGCTTCCTTGGCGCTGAACAATAGCCGGTCCCAGCGGATCTCCGGGTTCATTCCTGCCAACTCGTGTACCCGGGTGCGCTCCTGCGGCAGCGAGATGAACTCCAATAGATCCGGAGGCAGCGGTTCGTTTGGTTCGGCATCGAGGCCCAGCCCGCGGAAGTCGGAAGCGCGGGCGACGGCGGCCGCTCGAAATCCCAGGCAGTGGGTCATGCTGCCGACCAGCCCGGCCGGCCACTGCGGCGCGCCCCGGGGCCCCGACAGGAGGGGGGATGCGGGTACGCCGAGCGCGCTCATCGCCCTACGGGCGCACATGCGGACACTGGCGTACTCCCGTTTCCGCTTCGGTAGGGCGCGAGTAACCGCAACGGCCTCGTCCGGGTACAGGGCGAGCAGGGACGATTCGTAATCAACGAAGGCGTGCTCGACACGGGCAGGGGCAGGTATCAGTTCATTGATCACTTGGGTCGGAACGTCCTTGCCTTCAGGCGGACTTCGAGGAACTCGAGGTCCGTCAGGAACCAGACATGGTCAGTCATGTTGAATTCGTGATTGCGCGATTGCTTCCGTGGTTGTGTGAGTACCCGAGATCGTCAGTGGCTGCGAGCCTGTGTGACTCTCGCATGCTCGCCCCCTGCCGGTGGGTGCAGCCAGACCTTCCGCAAGGGCGAACGGGGTGGGCGCGGGCGCCACTCCCGTGGATAGCCGATCGACACTTCCTCGAAGCGAACGCCGTCATGCCAGGTGACCCGGGGAATGTGGAGGTGTCCGTAGATGACGGCGGCAGCCCGGAATCGCCGGTGCCAGTCCGCGGTGAGTTCGGTCCCGCACCACTGGGCGAACTCCGGGTGCCGCAGCACTCGGGTGGGCTCCCGCACCAGCGGATAATGGTTGACGAGGATTGTGTGGTGTCCGTCGGGGACGGCGGCCAGTCGTTCCTCGGTGAGTTTGACTCGGTCTCGGCACCAGGCGTCTCGCGACGGATATGGGTCAGGGTGCAGCAGGTATTCGTCGGTGCATACAACGCCCGCCTCGTGAGCGATGCGCAGTGACTCCTGTTTGGTGCGGGCTTTCGGGGCTAGGAATGAGTAGTCGTACCCGACGAAGAGCGGGGTGTCAATCCCCTCGAACTGTGGAGATCTTCTATGCGGCCAGCCCCAGGGCGGAGTTGGCTCGGTGGTCGTGTTCGTAGTCGATCGGGCTCCGGTATCCG
>NZ_BAAASJ010000014.1:0-152593 GCF_039532825.1 Streptomyces vastus | reverse complement strand
TGTGGGCGATGCTGCGCGACGGCCGACTCTACGAGAGGGAGTACAGCCCCCGGGAGGAGGTTCAGGCAGCTTGACTTACTGCATTAAGAGTCAGCATGCCCCGGAACTCCGCCCACGCAGCGTCACTGATGGCACGGGCCAGACTCCGGTTCTTGACCATGGTGCGCACGGTCAAATCCTCGATCACGAGCGTTTGGTTCTCACGCACGAGTCGAGTGGTCAGCTTATGCAGGTGATCCCGGCGGCGGTCGACGATCCGGGAGTGGATCCGGGCGACGCGGCGCCGGGCCTTGGCCCGGTTGGCGCCCTCGCCCTTGGCCTTGCGAGCAAGGACCTGCTGGGCCTTGGCGAGGCGCGCCCTGTCGCGGCGCTCATGCCGGGGATTGGCGACTTTCTCACCCGTGGACAGGGTCAGCAGATGGTCCAGGCCGACGTCTATACCGACCGCTGTACCCGTTGTCGGGAGGGGCGCGATGCCCGGGTCCTCGCACAGCAGAGACACGAACCAGCGCCCCGCCCTGTCCTGGGACACGGTCACCGTGGACGGCGTCGCGCCCTCGGGCAGAGGGCGGGACCACACGATCTCCAGGGGCTCACTCATCTTCGCCAGACTGAGCTCACCATCGCGGTAACGGAAGGCGCTGGTGGTGTACTCCGCCGACTTCCGCGACTTCTTCTTCGACTTGAATCGCGGATACTTGGCCCGCTTGCCGAAGAAGTTGGTGAACGCCACCTGCAAGTGCCGCAGCGCCTGCTGCAACGGCACCGAGGACACCTCGTTGAGGTAGGCCAACTCCTCGGTCTTCTTCCACGCCGTCAGCATCGCCGAGGTCGCGTTGTAGTTGACCCGCTCGTGACGCGTCCACGCTTCGGTACGGGCGGCGAGCGCCATGTTGTAGACCTTCCGCACGCACCCGAACGTGCGCGACAGCTCAGCCGCCTGCGCATCTGTCGGGTAGAAGCGGTACTTGAATGCCCGCTTCACATGGCCGGTCTTCACAGCTCACAAGACACGCGGACAGTTGGTGGCGAACGAATCCGCCCTGAAGGGCGAAATATCCATGGAGATGATCAGATGAAACCTCCCCTGTCCGCCCGTCGTATGGACCTGCTGGCCGCCGGTGCGGCCGCGGTGACCGTTGTGTTGTGGGCGTCCGCGTTCGTGTCGATCCGCAGTGCGGGAGCCGCGTACTCGCCCGGGGCGTTGGCGCTCGGGCGGCTCGTGGCCGGGGCGCTGGTGCTCGGGGTCATCTGTCTCGCACGCGGGGAGGGGCTGCCGCCGCGTGCCGCCTGGCCGGGGATCGTGGTCTCCGGACTGCTCTGGTTCGGGCTGTACATGGTGGTGCTCAACTGGGGTGAGCAGAAGGTCGACGCGGGCACGGCAGCCCTGGTGGTGAACGTCGGGCCGCTGGTCATGGCCCTGCTCGCGGGGTGGCTGCTGAAGGAGGGGCTGCCACCGCGGCTGCTGGCGGGGATGGCGGTGTCGTTCGTGGGCGCGGCGGTGGTCGGTCTGTCGATGTCGGGCGAGGGCAGCGCGTCCGTACTCGGCGTCCTGCTCTGTCTGCTCGCGGCGGTGGCGTACGCGGGCGGGGTCGTCGCCCAGAAGCCGGCTCTGCGGCACGGTTCGGCGCTCCAGGTGACGACGTACGGCTGTGTGATCGGCGCGGTGGCCTGTCTGCCGTTCGCCGGTCAGCTGGTGTCCGAGGCCGGCGACGCCCCGCTGTCCGCGACGCTCAACATGCTGTATCTGGGCGTCTTCCCGACCGCTCTCGCGTTCACGACCTGGGCGTTCGCGCTGGCCCGTACGACGGCCGGGAAGATGGGCGCGACGACCTACGCTGTGCCCGCCCTGGTGGTGCTGATGTCGTGGCTGGCGCTCGACGAGGTGCCGGGCTGGATCACTCTCGTCGGCGGGCTGGTGTGTCTGGCGGGCGTCGCCGTGTCGCGGTCCCGGCCACGGGCCGCCCGGGTCGCGGTTCCGGGAGCGGTTCCGGAGCCACGACCCGAGCGGGCCCCGGACTCAGCCCTCTGACTCGTCCGAGGCCGAACGCGCCCTGTCCGCAAGAACCTTGATGGACACGAGCGCGATCACGGCGAGCCCGATGATGTACGCGGACACCGACATCGACGTGTCCGTGGCCTCCAGCAGGAGGACCATCACGAAGGGTGCGAGTCCGCCGCCGAACACGGCCGCGATCTGGTAGCCGAGAGAGGCGCCCGTGTAGCGCATCTCGGGTGTGAACAGCTCGGCGAACAGGGCGGCTTGAGGCCCGTACATGATGCTGAGGAAGCAACTGGCGACGAATGTGCCGACGGCCAGCCACAGCAGCGAACCCGTGTCGATCAGCAGGAACATCGGTACGGCCCACAGGGCGATCCCGGCGGCGCCGAACCCGTAGATCCGGATGCGGCCGACGCGGTCGGAGAGCGCGGCCGAGGCGGGGATCAGGACGAGCTGGGTGAGGCTGACGCAGAGCGAGACGGTGAGGACGGCGCTGCGTTCCATGTCCAGTTCGCGGGTCGTGTAGTCGAGGACGCCGGTGATGAGGATGTAGAAGGTGGCGGTGTTCACGGCGAACGAGCCGCCCGCGAGGAGCACCGTGCCGAGGTGGCCGCGCAGGATCGTGCGCAGCGGGGAGCTCTTCTCGCCCTTCTCCTTCTCGGCCAGGGCCCGTTCGGCCTGGCGGAACTCCGGGGTCTCCTCGACGCGTGTGTGGATGTACCAGGCGAGCCCGAGGACGAGCAGCCCGACCAGGAACGGCACCCGCCAGCCCCAGGCGGCGAACGCGCTCTCGCTGGTGAGGGCGCCGGCGAGCAGGAAGACGGAGTTGGCGGTCACCACACCGATGGGGACGCCGAGTTGGACGACGCTGCCGTAGAGGCCGCGCTTGCCCTCGGGGGCGTACTCCGTGGCGAGCAGCATCGCGCCGCCCCACTGTGCGCCGATCGCGATGCCCTGCAGCACGCGCAGGACGACGAGGAGGATGGGGGCCGCGATGCCGATCGTGGCGTATGTGGGGAGGAGGCCGATGCCCGTGGTGGCCACGCCCATCAGGGTCAGGGCCAGCACGAGCATGGGCTTGCGGCCTCGTTTGTCGCCCAGGTGGCCCGCGATGACTCCGCCGAGCGGACGGGCGAGGAAGCCCACGGCGAAGGTGGCGAACGCGGCGAGGACTCCTGCGGAGGAGCTGCCCGCGGGGAAGTACAGGTCTCCGAGCACGAGGGCTGCGGCGATCCCGAAGACGAAGTAGTCGTACCACTCGACGGCGGAGGCGAGGGCGGCGGCGGTCGCCACCTTGCGGCGGTGTCTGGTGTCGGGGCTGGTGGTCGCGCTGGGGAGCGCGGAAGGTGCGGTGTCCATGGCGTGCACACTCCGGTGGGTGCGGGGACGTTCGGGGGAACGTACTGACCGGACGGTATGTAGGTCAACGGTCGTGCACGCATGGGTCTCACACAGAGGGCTTCTGAGTATCCGGCTGAGATCCGGCTGAGTACCCCGGCGGATGTGGCCCCGGCCACATCCGCCGATTCTTGTCCTCATGAGTGAGACACCTGTCAAGCAGCAGAACACCGCGGCCTTCTACGGCCAGGCGGTCGTTTCGTTCGCCGTCGCCATGGCCGCGACGGCCGTCGGCATCTTCCGCCTCGAAGCCGACGCATGGGTGCGTGGCTTCCTGGCGATCGCCGTCCTCTACCTCGTCACCTCGGCCTTCACGCTGGCCAAGGTGATCCGGGACCGGCAGGAGGCCGGGCAGATCGTCAGCCGGGTCGACCAGGCCCGGCTGGAGAAACTGCTCGCGGAGCACGACCCCTTCGAGAAGCTGTGATCGCCGCTGGCCGCCCGATCCGTGCGCCCCGTGGGCAGCACGCACGCTAAGCGCTCGCTCAGGCTGCGAGGTATCGTGGTTCGTCCTGCCAGTGGAGACCTGTCGGTGGAGAACTGACAGCCGAGAAGGGGCGAACAGCGATGAGTACGGCGGAGGAGACGGCCGGCGGCGAGATGCCGCCCTGGGCCGAGGTCACCCCGGACGCGGCGCGGCGGCTGCTCGTCGCCGCGGTGGAGGCCTTCGCCGAGCGCGGGTATCACGCGACGACGACCCGGGACATCGCGGGCCGTGCCGGTATGAGCCCGGCCGCGCTCTACATCCACTACAAGACCAAGGAAGAGCTGCTCCACCGGATCAGCAGGATCGGCCACGAGAAGGCCCTCGAGATCCTGCGGACGGCCGCTCGGGGTGAGGGCAGCGCGACCGAGCGGCTCGCGGATGCCGTGAGCTCCTTCGTGCGGTGGCACGCCGGGGGGCGCACCACCGCGCGGGTCGTGCAGTACGAACTGGACTCGCTCGGCCCGGCCGCCCGTGCCGAGATCATCGCGCTGCGCCGCCAGGTCGACGCCCAGGTGCGAGGGATCATCGAGGACGGCGTCGCGAGCGGCGAGTTCGATGTGCCCGACGTGCGCGGCACCACGCTCGCCGTGCTCTCGCTGTGCATCGACGTCGCCCGCTGGTTCAACGTGAACGGACCTCGGACGCCCGACGAGGTCGGCGCGCTGTACGCCGACCTCGTGCTGCGGATGGTGGGGGCAGTCAAGTAGCTCCCACTGCCGAGCAGTCTCCGGCCGTCGGCAGCTTCGTACGCCCTGAAGTGCCTAGAAGTAGTAGCGCGACACCGACTCCGCCACGCACACCGGCTTGTCGCCGCCCTCGCGTTCCACGGTCACCGCGGCCGTGACCTGGACTCCGCCGCCCGCCTCCACGACCTCCTTGAGCACCGCCGTGGCGCGCAGGCGCGAGCCCACGGGTACGGGGGACGGGAAGCGCACCTTGTTGGTGCCGTAGTTGACGCCCATCTTCATGCCCTCGACGCGCATGACCTGCGGGACGAGCGCGGGCAGCAGCGACAGCGTCAGATAGCCGTGCGCGATGGTCGTACCGAAGGGCCCGGTGGCGGCCTTCTCAGGGTCCACGTGGATCCACTGGTGGTCGCCGGTCGCGTCCGCGAACAGGTCGATCCGCTTCTGGTCGACCTCCAGCCAGTCGCTGTACCCCAACTGCTCGCCCACCGCCGCCTTCAGTTCGTCGGCGGACGTGAAGATCTTCGGCTCTGCCATGTGTCCTGGCCTCCCGCGTTGCTCCGTACTACATCCCTAAGCGACTGCTTAGCATCGTCGGGTACGGAGCCCATGTCAACGGACCGGGAGCGTAGGGAGCCGGGCTGTGACGAGTGGGTAGGCTTCGAGGGATGCCCCAGATTCCAGAGAAGATCCACGAACTCACGGTGGGCCAGCTGTCGGCCCGCAGCGGCGCCGCCGTGTCCGCCCTGCACTTCTACGAGTCCAAGGGCCTCATCGGCAGCCGCCGCACCGCGGGCAACCAGCGCCGCTACTCCCGTGACACGCTGCGCCGCGTCGCCTTCGTACGGGCCGCGCAGCGCGTCGGCATTCCGCTGGCCACGATCCGCGACGCACTCGCCGAGCTCCCCGAGGGGCGCACCCCGACGCGGGAGGACTGGGCACATCTCTCGAAGGCCTGGCGCTCCGAACTCGACGAGCGCATCAAGCAGTTGAGCCGTCTGCGCGACCATCTCACGGACTGCATCGGCTGCGGCTGCCTCTCCCTGGAAACCTGCGTGCTCTCCAACCCGGACGACGTGTTCGGCGAGAGGCAGAGCGGTTCGCGGCTCATGGTGGAGCGTCGGCCCGCCGCGAAGCAGCAGCGCAAGCACTCCGGGCAGCAGCAACGGCAGAAGGAGCCCGAGGGCCGCTGCTGAAGTGGCCGCCGGGCACCGGCCGTCGGGGCTTCGGGCTCAGCGGCTCTCACGTTGCGGCGGCGCCGAGGACTTACGCCCCGCCTGCTCCCCAGGTTCGCCCTCGACGGCCATACGACCCTGCCGCAGCCCCAGCCCCGACGCGACCACCAGCAGCGCGCCGAGCATCACGAACGGCGCCGCCACCCCCGCGACTCCCGCCACCAGCCCCGCCGCGGCCGGTGCCGCGACCTGGCCCAGGCGATTGCCGGTCAGGCGCAGGGCGAGAGCGGTGGAGCGGGCGTCAGGTGGGGCGGCCTGGACGACCGTGGTCATGGAGAGGGGCTGGCCGACGCCCAGGCAGAAACCGAGTGCCGCGAGGATCACGGCCAGCGCCCAGACCGGGACCGGCACTGCGATGCCCACACACAGGACGGCTGCCAGCAGGCAGGTCGAGGTGAGCAGGGCGGCCCGGCCGAGCAGACGCAGCATCGGCGTGATCACCAGGCGGCATGCGATCGTCGCCGCCGCACGCAGGCTCAGCAGAAGGCCGATGACGGACGGCGGGATGCCGCGGTGCTCGCCGATCACCGGCAGGTACGCGGTGAGGATGTCCGTCGCCGAGAGCACGGCGAGGCTGATGAAGATGCCCGCGGGTACGCCACGGGTGCGCAGGATGCGGTGTACCGGGACGCGTTTCCCCTGGGGCGTACGGGACTTCGCGGGCGTACGGTGCTCGATGCGCCACAGCGAGGTGAACGCGACCGCGGCTCCCGCGCCCGCGACGAGCAGCGCCAACGCGCTGGTGCCCGCCATGTCGGGCCCGCCGATCAGGGCGCCCGCGGCGATGGGTCCGACCAGCTGGCCGAGGGAGGCGCCGATGGTGAAGTGGCCGAAGTTGCGGTCCTGTTCCTGCGGGGCTGACTGGCGGGCCACGATCGACTGGGCGCCGATCACGAAGCAGAGGTGGCCGAGGCCCATCACCCCGCTCCACGCCGCCATCGCGAGCAGGGAGTTCGCGATACCGCTGAGGGCGCAGCCGCCGGCTATCAGTACGACGCCGATGGGCAGCAGGGGCGCGCACCGGCCCTGGTCGGTCCTGCGGCCCAGGGGTACGGCGACGAACAGCGGCAGCAGCGCGTACACACCCGCGATCACACCGACCGCACGCTCGTCCGCACCCAGCGCGAGGGCCCGGTAGGAGACGGCGGGCCGCGCCATCGACACCGCCCCCTGCGCGAAGCTGAAGGCGATGACGAGGCGGAGCAGCCAGCCGCGGTTCCCACCGGGCCTCACGTTGTCCTCCTCCAATAAGGGTTCACAGGGAAGGGATCACCAGTCGGAGATCGGACGGATCAGTTGGATCGGGTTGATCAGGTTGATCAGGTTGATCAGATGATGCCGAACAGGATCCCCGCACCGAGTACCACGAGGGAAGTCAGTGCAGCCCACTTGACCACGAACTTGGTGTGGTCGCCGAACTCCACCTTCGCCATACCCACGAGGACGTATACGGCCGGGACCAGCGGGCTGGACATGTGCAGCGGCTGGCCGACGAGCGAGGCGCGGGCGATCTCCAGGGGCGAGACTCCGTGCGCGGCACCGGCCTCGGCGAGGACCGGCAGGACTCCGAAGTAGAAGCCGTCGTTCGACATGAAGTACGTGAGCGGCAGGCTCAGGAAGCCGGTGACGATCGCCATGTGCGGGCCCATGCCCTCGGGGATGCCGTCGACGAGCCACTTCGCCATGGAGTCGACCATGCCGGTGCCCTGGAGGACGCCGGTGAAAACGGCGGCGGCGAAGACCATCCCGGAGACGTTGAGCACGTTCTCGGCGTGGGCGCCGAGGCGGGCCTTCTGGTCGGGCATGTGCGGGAAGTTCACGGTCAGGGCCAGCGCGGCACCCAGGATGAACAGGACCGGAATCGGCAGCCACTCCATGATCATCGCGGTGAGGAGGGCCACCGTGAGCAGCGCGTTGAACCAGTACAGCTTGGGGCGCAGCGTCGGCCGGTTGGGGTCGAGGCCCTGGAGCCGTACGTCGTCCTCGTCATCGTCCGCAGCCTCGGAAGCGTCCGTCCCGGAGCCCGCGCCACCGGTGGTCTTGCCCTTACGGCCCTTGCCGTCACCGGCACCTGCACCCGCGCCGACCAGCACCGTCTCCGTCTCCTGCTGCTCCTCCTTCTCCAGGACGACCTTCTCCGGCTCCAGGACCTCGTCCAGGCTCAGCACCCCGAGGCGCTTGCGCTCGCGGCGGCCGAGTACGTACGAGAGGACGAAGACGAAGAGCAGGCCGACGCCGAGGGCGGGGATCATCGGGACGAAGATGTCGCCGGCGTCGAGCTTGAGCGCGGTGGCGGCGCGGGCGGTGGGGCCGCCCCAGGGGAGGGTGTTCATGACGCCGTTGGCGGTGGCGGCGACGCCGGTCATCACGACCAGGCTCATCTTGAGGCGCTTGTAGAGCGGGTACATCGCCGAGACCGTGATCATGAAGGTGGTCGAGCCGTCGCCGTCGAGCGAGACGATCGCGGCGAGCACGGCCGTGCCGACGACGATACGCAGCGGGTCGGCCTTGCAGAACTTCAGGATGCCCCGCACGATCGGGTCGAAAAGCCCGACGTCGATCATGACGCCGAAGTACACGATGGCGAACATCAGCATCGCGGCGGTGGGCGCGAGGTTGCCCACCCCTTCGATGACGTAGTCGCCGAGATGGGCACCCTTTCCGACGAACACACAGAAGAGTGCCGGGATCAGTACGAGCGCCGCGATCGGCGACATCTTCTTCATCATGATCAGGACCAGGAAGGTCGCGATCATGGCGAAGCCGAGGATGGTCAGCATGAGTGGATACCTAACGTTCGCCCTTGAACAGCCACCAGGGCCGGCGGTTGGAGCGACGTTAGGGCGGGTCCACAAGCGTTAACAAGACGTTGACATGCGAGCAATAAGCGCAAAACTCCTGGTCACAGCGTTGTCCCTGTTGGCGCGACCTCGACGGGTACGCCATTGAGGACCGCATTGCCCGACAGCGGGTCGAGCAGCGAGCCGTCGAGAAGCTGGTTGACGTTGACTCCGGGGTCGGTGGCGGCGTGGCTCATACGGGTGCCCGGCCGGTCGTGACCCCAGCCGTGGGGGAGGCTCACGACTCCGCGCCGGATGCCGTCGGTGACCTCGGCAGGAGCCGTCACCTCTCCCCCGGCGCCCTTGATCCGTACGGCGTCCCCGTCCGCGATCCCGAGGCGTGCGGCGTCGTCCGGGTGGAGGTGCAGGGTGCAGCGGTTGGTGCCGCCTGTGAGGGCGGGGATGTTGTGCATCCAGCTGTTGTTGGAGCGCAGATGGCGGCGGCCGATGAGGACGAGGCCGTCGGGGCGGCGACGCAGGGCGTCCCTGAGGCGTGGCAGGTCGTCGGCGATCGGCTGCGGCAGCAGTTCCACGCGTCCGCTGCGGGTCTTGAGGGGCTGCGGCAGGCGCGGCTGGAGCGGTCCGAGGTCGATGCCGTGCGGCTGGTCCAGCAGCTTGTCCAGGTTCAGCCCTTCCGGTCGGGCGCCGAAGCCGTCGCCGTACGGGCCGAGGCGCAGCATCATGTCGAGCCGCCGCTCCGGGCCGTTGTCGCCGGTGAGCATGGCGGCGAGCTCGCGGGGGTCGCGGCCGTGCACCGGGGAGTGCGGTTCCCTGACGGCTTTGCCGAGGGTCTGGTCGATGACCATGGCGTCGACGGCGGAGGGGTCGGCGCCGTGCATGCCGGTGGCGGCGAGGACGAGCCGGGCGAGGATCTCGGTCTCGGCCATGCGGCCGGGTTCGAGGGGGACGGCGGCGCGGGTGTAGCGGACCTGGTTGCGTATGGCGAGGGTGTTGAAGGCGAAGTCGTGGTGCGGGCTCTGCGAGGGCGGGGGCGGCGGCAGCACGACGTGGGCGTGGCGCGAGGTCTCGTTCAGGTACGGGTCGACGCTGACCATGAAGTCGAGCGAGTCGAGGGCCTTGTCGAGGCGGTCGCCGTCGGGTGCGGACAGGACGGGGTTGGCGGCGACGGCGATGAGGGCCCGGACGGGTTCGCCCTCGGCGGTGGCGGTGTCGATCTCCTCGGCGAGCGCGGCGATGGGCAGTTCGCCCTTGGCTTCCGGGTGGCGGCCGACCCTGCTGTGCCAGCGTCCGAGGGCGAAGCCGCGGCCGGGTCCGGCGGGCCGGGGCGTCTTGTCGGTGGCGGCCAGCGGGAAGAGAGCGCCGCCGGGCCGGTCGAGGTTCCCGGTGAGGATGTTCAGCACGTCGACGAGCCAGCTGGCCAGGGTGCCGTGCGGGACGGTGCAGCTGCCGATGCGGCCGTAGACGGCGGCGGTGGGCGCGGCGGCAAGTTCGCGGGCGAGCGTACGGATCGTACCGGCGTCCACGTCGCACGCCTCGGCAGCGGCTTCAGGAGTGAAGTCCCGTACAGCATCGGGGAGTTCGTCGAGCCCCTGGACCAGCTCGGCGAGTTCGCCGAGGTCGGTGAGCTTCTCCTCGAAGAGGACGTACGCCATGGCCGCGAGCAGCAGGGCATCGGTGCCGGGGCGGATGGCGACGTGCCGGTCGGCGAGTTTGGCGGTACGGGTGCGGCGCGGGTCGATCACGGTGAGGTTGCCGCCGCGCGCCTTGAGGGCCCTGAGCTTGCCGGGGAAGTCGGGCGCCGTGCACAGGCTGCCGTTGGACTCCAGGGGGTTGGCGCCGATCAGCAGGAGGTGGTCGGTGCGGTCGAGGTCGGGTACGGGGATGGCGTGGGCGTCGCCGTAGAGCAGCCCGCTGGAGACGTGCTTGGGCATCTGGTCGACCGTGGAGGCCGTGAAGAGGCTGCGCGTGCCGAGGGCGCCGAGCAGTACGGGCGGATAGAGGGCGCCGGCCATGGTGTGGACGTTCGGGTTGCCGAGGACGACACCGACGGCGTGCGGTCCGTACGTCTCGACGACCGGCCGCAGCCCTGCCGCCACAGCGTCGAACGCCTCCTCCCAGGTGGCCTCGCGCAGCTCACCGTCCTTGCGCACCAGTGGGGTGCGCAGCCGGTCCGGGTCCGCGTCCACGGCTCCGAAGGAGGCACCCTTCGGGCAGATGAACCCCTGGCTGAACACATCGGCGCGGTCGCCTCGGGCGCCGGTCACCCGGGTGCCCTCGATGGTGAGCGTCAGACCGCAGGTGGCTTCGCACAGGGGGCAGATGCGCAGGGCGGTGCGGGAGTCGGTGGTGGTGGACACGGGTCCTCCGGAAGGGTGGCGACGTCGGCACACGAACTTCCGCCGAGCATACCGACCGGTATGCACGGTGGGGAGGCCCCGCGAGGGTCGCATCCGACACTCCCGTGCCGATCGGCCGCCGATCGGGCTTCAGTCGAGCGTGCCCAAGCAGCCTTGGTGAAGTCCGGTGCGGCCCCGTGCCCCGTAAGGGGCGCGGTGCTGTATTGATATGCGGCTCCGCCGCGATGGGGGTCCCCCCGCTCATGGGGGTCCCGCCGCTCATGGGGGTCCCGCCGCTCATGGGGGTCCCCCCGCTGGAGCGAAGCCGAGAGTGGGGGAGCGACCAGCCCCCACCGGCCCGCAGCCTCATCGCTGCACTTCCAGCGGAGCGCTTAGTCCAGCACTCTCGCGAGGTACGACCGCAGCAGCTCCCGCGTCTCCCCGATGATCCGCTCGTCGCCCGACGGGCTGAGGCGGAACGCGAGTTGGACGAGGGTGTCGGCGGCCTCGACGGCGACCAGGAAGGTGCGGCGGAGGTCGTCGTCGGGTTCGCGGTCGAGGTAGGCGGAGAGCATGTCGGTCAGGCGGTCGGCGACGCGGGTGTTGGGTTCGGCGTCGCGGGTGCCTACGGGGATCTGGTTGCCGAAGTCGACGAGGGCGAAGCCGGGCGCGGTCCGCTTCATGACGAGGTACTCGTCGAGCACGGCGTCCATGGCCGCGCGCCAGCCACCCTCCCCGTCCGCGGCTTCGAGACTGCGGGTGACGCGTTCGGCGTAGCGGTCGAGGTTGCGCTGGGCCAATGCGTCGGCCATGGCGCGCTTGTTGCCGAAGAAGCGGTACACGGATCCGATGGGGACACCGGCGCGCACGGCGACGGCTCGGGTGCTGAGGGCGTCGTAGCCGACTTCGTCGAGGAGGTCGGCGCAGGCGTCGAGGATCCTGGTCAGTCGTTCCGCGCTCCGGCGCTGGACGGGCGCGCGGCGCAGCGAGGTCGCTTGGGGCACGGGCATCATCATGCCTTTCCGCCGGGGTTCGGGGAACCGCGCCCCCCAGTACTCCGGCCGGGGTCCCGCCCGCTCACCTGCGGGGTCGGCGTGGGGGCGGTCGTGGGAGCTGACGGCACGGGATCGGAGACGGTGATGTCCGCGGTGCTCTCGACGGGTTCGCCGTCGACGGCCCACACGGTGTCGTCGTCGGCGTGGAGGCGCACGGTTATCTTGTGCGTGCCCCGGGTGACGAGGCTGCCGCTCAGGTGGTGGGCGGGGTCGCGGAGTTCGGCGACGGGGCGGCCGTCCAGCCGCAGGAGGGCGTAGCCGCGCCCCTGAGCGGCCGTCTTCTTCGTCCCGGCCGGTGAGAAGCGGAAGTCGGAGACGGTCAGGCGGACGTCCCAACCCTCGCGGGCGTCGGGCAGCACTTCTATCCCGACCTCGGGTGCGCGCTTCTTGTCGAACTCACGATAGTTCCGCCCCTCTTCGTCCGTGTCGTCCAGCACCTTGCCCACCGGCGACGGCTCGGCCCCGTCGCCCTCGCCCGCGCCGCCGCCCGAATCGCAGGCTGCGATTCCGGCGAGCAAGGCGCCGAAGAGGGCACAGACCGCGAGCGCGGCGAGGAATGCGCGCGTCCACGACATGTCGGGAACATTAGGGCACCGCTCCGACAGGCGAATCCCCCTGAAGTCTGGTTCTTGGGCAGTACAGCGGTCTTGGCGCGATCACGCCGTTCACCCCTCGCGCATGTCTTGCGAACGGAAATCCCGAATCCTATGGTGCTGCATAGGAATAAGGATCGGGATTCAGGGATCTTGAGTCACGGGCAAGGGAGCGATCATGAACGGGGATGCACGGAAGACCGCTGAGGCGTTGACGTACCTCTCGGGATTCGGCAATCAGCACAGTTCGGAAGCGATCCCGGGCGCGCTGCCGATCGGCCGCAACTCGCCGCAGCGCGCACCGCTCGGGCTGTACGCGGAGCAGCTGAGCGGTTCGGCGTTCACGGAGCCGAGGGCGCACAACCGCCGCTCGTGGCTGTACCGGATCCGCCCGTCCGCCGCCCACCCGGCCTTCGCCCGCACCGACAACGGCGCCCTCCGCACGGCGCCCTTCACGGAGACGGCACCCGACCCGAACCGGCTGCGCTGGAACCCCCTGCCGGAGCCCGAGCCGGACACGGATTTCGTACGGGGCCTGTGGACCCTCGGGGGCAACGGCGACGCCACGCAGCGCACGGGCATGGCCGTGCACCTGTATCACGCCAACTCCGCGATGCAGCGCGTGTTCAGCGACGCCGACGGCGAGCTGCTGATCGTGCCGGAGCGCGGCGGGCTGCTGCTGCGCACCGAGTTCGGGCTGCTGCACGCGGAGCCCGGGGACATGGCGCTGATTCCCCGCGGGGTGCGCTTCCGCATGGAACTGCTCGACGAGTCAGTACGCGGCTACGTGTGCGAGAACTATGGAGCGCCCTTCCAGCTCCCCGAGCTCGGCCCGATCGGTGCCAACGGCCTCGCCAACGCGCGGGACTTCCGGGCGCCGGTCGCCGCGTACGAGGACGTCGAGGGCCCCGTGGAGGTGGTGAACAAGTTCTGCGGGAACCTGTGGACCGCGACGTACGACCACTCGCCGCTCGACGTCATCGCCTGGCACGGCAGCCATCTGCCGTACGTCTACGACCTGCGCCGATTCAACGTGCTCGGCTCCATCAGCTACGACCACCCGGACCCGTCGATCTTCACGGTCCTGACCTCGCCGACGGACACTCCGGGCCTCGCGAGCGTCGACTTCGTCGTCTTCGCGCCGCGCTGGCTGGTGGGCGAGGACACGTTCCGGCCGCCGTACTTCCACCGGAATGTGATGAGCGAGTACATGGGGCTCATCGAGGGCGCGTACGACGCGAAGGCGGAAGGTTTTGTTCCGGGCGGGGGTTCGCTGCACAACATGATGTCGGCGCACGGGCCCGACAGGGAGACCTTCGACCGGGCGAGCGCCGCCGAGCTGCGTCCGCAGAAGGTCGACGACGGCCTGGCCTTCATGTTCGAGACGCGCTGGCCGGTGACTCTCACGGCACAGGCGGCACGGGCGGAACACCTGCAACGGGCGTACGACGATGTATGGCAGGGCCTCGAACGTCACTTCGGCCCGTTGCACTGAACACCCGTTGACCGGTACGGATACCTTCGTGACCTCATTCGCCCCGGACTCGATCGTCCTGAACCGCAAGCTGCCGCTCTGGTATCAGGTGTCGCAGTCCCTGCGCGCCTCGATACTCGGGCGGTCGCCGGAGGATCCCCTGCGCCTGCCCACCGAGGAACAGCTGGCGGGGCACTACGGGGTCAGCGTGCTGACCATGCGACAGGCGCTCAAGGAACTGGAGGACGAGGGGCTGATCACCCGCCATCGCCGGCGCGGCACGTTCATCGAGCCGAGCGCGCAACGTGGCGCGCCAGTGCGGCTGTTGGGCTCGGTGGACGCGATCGTGGCTCAGCAGTCGGGCATGACGACGGAACTGCTCGACCACGCCACGGTGCCTGTGTCGGCCGAACTCGCCGAGTACTTTCCGGAGTTGGCCGAGGTGGCGATGTATCACCGGCTGCGCAGCGACGAGAAGACGGGGGAGCCGACGAACCACGCGCGCAACTATGTGCGGCCCGAACTGGCCGAGCGTATCTCCCTGGACGACCTGGCCCGCTGGCCCATGACGAAGGTGCTGCGGGACGTCGTCGGCATGCGGATCAGCCGCATCACCGACACCGTCGAGGCGCGGCTGGCCGATCCGGAGACGGCTCGGCTTCTTGAGGTGCCGTTGCTGAGTCCGATTCTGCGGTATACGGGCGTTGCCTGCGGTGACTCTGGTCAGGTGCTGGATGTGGCGGTCATTCATTACCGGGGGGATCGGTTTTCGTTCACGGTCACGCTCGAGGCGTAGGCGCTCCGCTTGGGGTGCGGTTTGAAGGTGCGGGTTCGTCGCGGCTTGTCCGGTGCGTCAGCCCGTCGCAGGCCGGGCATACGACCCTGGCCTGGTACAAGGCCTTGCACCGGCCCACGTCCCCTCCCGCCGGTGAAAAGCTGCGGGTAGTTGGGGGTACGGGCTTCCCCGGGGCGCGGGAAGTCGCAGGCTTTGGCTTTTCAGGGGCGCGGGGCTGTGACATATGCGGCTCCGCCGCGGGGCGCGACCAGCCACGACGGACCCGCAGTCGCCAACGGACCGAACCCCACCCACTCGGTAGGCGCCCCTGCTCAACCGCCGGAGGTACGTCGTACCATGCCGAGCGTGACGCACGACGACGCTCCGCTGCTGGCGGACCTCATGCCGTGGTCCGTCGCACCGCCTCGGCTGGGCCGGGGGTGGCCGACGGCGCCCGACGCGGCGTCCCTGAAAGCGCGGTGGGACGCCTTCGTGAAGGCCGAAGGACCCTACCGCGAGGCCTTGTTCGGCGTCACGCGTGCGCGGAACCTGCACTCGGCGGTCGCCGCGCTGGCGGGCCAGGCCGGCGGGACGGGGCGGCTGGCCCGTGCGTCGGGGCCCTGCGCGGAGCCCGTACGCGTGCTGCACGGGCCGTTCGACGAGCAGTGGCTGATCCCGGATCACCGGTTGATCGACGCGGCCCGCCCGGAGTTGTGGCGGGTGGCGGACGAGCGGCAGGTGTTCGCCGTCGAGCAGGCGCATGCGACGGACGGGCCCGCGCTGCTCGTCGCGGCCGTGCTGCCCGTTCTCCCGCCGCAGCCGCGGCAGACGAAGAGCGTCCCGGTGGCCCGTCCCGGCCGTATCCGCCCCCTGTACCGCCGCCCCGACGGCCTCGAACCGAACCTCGCGCCCGGCCTCGTGGACCACCTCGCCAAACGCCTGGGCCACTCCCCCGACCCTCTCGACGTCCTCGCCTGGGCGGTGGCTGTGGCGCGCCCGGGTCCGGACGGTAGCGCCGTCCCGCTCACCGCCGATCCCGAACTCTGGGCGCACGGCATCGAGTTGGGCCACCGCATGCTCCGGCTGATGCGCCGCGACGGCGACCGCCCCAAACTCCCCGGCGGGCGGCGCCCGTACGTGCGAGCCCCGCTCCCCGCGCGCCCTCTTGAACTCCACTACGACCGCGACGAGGAGACCCTCCACCTCGACGAGGGCCGTATCTCCCCCGTACCGCCGGCCGCCTGGGACTTCGAGGTGGGCGGCGCCCGTGTCCTGGACCAGTGGTTCACCGCCAGGACCACTCCCCCGGAGCCCGGCACACTGGAGGCGATCCGCCCTGCCACGTGGCCCCAGACCTGGACATCCGAACTGCTCGAGCTGATCACGGTGTTGGCACTGCTGGCGGAACTGGGGCCTCAGCAGGGGGAGTTGACCGTGCAGGCCCCGGTGACGGCGGGCGAGCTACGCAAGGCGGGCGTACTCCCGGTGCCGGACGCGGCACGCAGGCCCGCCTCCGTACTCGACCACCACGAAGAGGGCCCTGAAGGACAGTTCGCCCTGCTTTGACCGGGCACTTGGCGCCCCGCGCTCAGCGCTTCGGGTCGAACCCGTCCAGGACCCTGCCGAGCGCCCGCTCGAACATCGCCTCCAGGTCGATCGGCCCGGAGTCCTCCATGAAGGCCTCGGCCAGCCGCGGATACGCGCCGGTGGCCACCTGACTGCTGAGGTAGGCGATACGGACCGCGTTCTCCTCCTCCTCGGACCAGGGCATCGAGCGGGTGCGCTCGGCGGTGGCCAACTCGTTCGCGGTGTAGGTCGTCACGACGCCGTTGAGCAGTGCGACCATCTCCATCTTCGTGCTGTAAGGGAGGTCGAGCGGTTCGAGGCAGGCCAGGCAGTGCTCCAGATAGCGCAGGGTGTTGGGGCTGAAGCCGTAGACCCCCGCCATCAGGCGCGGCACCCAGGGGTGGCGGTGCATGATGACGCGGGTCTGATGGGCGTTGCGGAGCATGTCGGCGCGCCAGTCGCCCGAGGGATCCTCGAAGTTGTGCTCGGCACCGACGGCGTCGAGCATCAGCTCGTACAGGTCCTCCTTGCGCGGCACGTAGTTGTAGAGCGACATCGTGCCGCAGCCCAGTTCGGCCGCCACATGCCGCATCGACACCGCGTCCAGCCCCTGCGCGTCCGCGATCCGCACCGCGGCGGCCGCGATGTCGGCCCGGCTGTACGAGGGCCGCGGACCGCGTCCCGTGCGCTCGGGGCGGTTCCAGATCACTTCGGGTACGGCCTTGCGCCCTGCCATGGGTCGATCACCTCGTGACCATCCTAGTTACGTACAGTGTACGTAGTGCGCTATGGTCGGTTCATGACTTCTACGTACGCTGTACTTAGTGAAGGCCTCGAGAAGCGTTTCGGGGAGGTCCACGCTCTCCGAGGGCTGGACCTCGCGGTCGCCGAGGGCACGGTCTGCGGGATGCTCGGGCCGAACGGGGCGGGCAAGACCACGGCCGTACGGGTCCTCACCACACTGCTGCGGCCCGACGCGGGGTCCGCGCGGATCGCGGGGCACGATCTCGTACGGGAGCCGGACGCGGTCCGCCGCGCCATCGGCGTGACGGGCCAGTTCGCCTCGGTCGACGGCGACCTCACGGGGCGGGAGAACCTGCGGCTCTTCGCGAAGCTGCGCCGCACCCCGAAGGCGCACGCCCGCGCCGACGACCTCCTCGACCGCTTCGAGCTCACCGAAGCCGCGGACCGGCTCGCGTCCACCTACTCGGGCGGCATGCGGCGCCGCCTCGACCTGGCCGCAAGCCTGATCACGCGGCCCGCGGTGCTCTTCCTGGACGAGCCGACGACCGGGCTCGACCCCGCCAGCCGCAACCAGATCTGGCAAGCGGTACGTGACCTCGCCGCAGACGGTACGACGGTGCTGCTGACCACGCAGTACCTGGAGGAGGCCGATCAACTGGCCGACGACATCGCGCTGCTGGACGAGGGCAGGGTCGCCCACAGCGGCTCGCCCGCCACGCTCAAAGCACTCGTCGGCTCGTACGCGGAAGTTGTCGTCGCCCACGCGGACGCCATGCCCCAGGCGGCGGCCGTGCTCGACCAACTCACCGGCGGCGAACCACACTTCGACCACGAGCGGCACGCCGTCGGCTCCGTCACCACCGATCCGACGCTCACACTCCCCCGCCTGGTACGCGAACTCGACGCCGCGGGGGTGCCGTTGCTCGACGCGAGCCTGCGCCCGCCGAGCCTCGACGACGTTTTCCTGCGCCTGACCGACAGCCCGACCGACCGTAAGGACTTGGTGGCATGAGCGCCCTCGCGTACGACACAACGGCCATGCTCGGCCGGCAGCTTCAGCGGGTCCGGCACAATCCCGGGTTGCTGATCCTCACTCAGACGATGCCGATCACGATGCTGCTGTTCTTCGGCTATGTCTTCGGCAGCGCGCTCGCCATGCCGGGCACCGAGTACCGCTCGTTCCTGGTGCCGGGGCTTTTGGTGGCGACCGCGGCGAACGGGATCATGACGGGGATGTTCGAGGCGGCCCGGGACTCGCACCGAGGCGTGATGGACCGCTTCCGTACGCTGCCGATGAGCCGGGCCGCGGTGCCGCTCGGCCAGGCGGCGTCCGATCTGGTGCTGACCGCCGCCGGGATGGTGCCGCTGCTGCTGGTCGGGCTCGCGGTGGGCTGGCGGATCGAGGGGACAGCGGCTGAGGCTGTGGCGGCCGTCGCCTTGCTGATGCTCTTCCGGTTCGCGATGACGTGGATCGGGATCCTGCTCGGGCTCGCCTCCCAAAGCGAGGAGGCAGCAGGGCAGTTGGGCGGGGCGACCTTCATCCTGCCGCTGCTGTCCAATGCGTACATCCCGACGGACAACCTGCCGGGCTGGCTGCGCACGGCGGCCGAGTGGAATCCCATCAGTGCGGTGACGACGGCGGTGCGGGACCTGTTCGGGAATGCGCCGGTGCCGGAGGGTGCCGCCTGGCCCGTGGCGCATCCGGTGGCGGGATCGCTCGCCTGGTGTGCGGTGCTGATCGCGGTGTTCCTGCCGCTCGCCGTCCGCCGGTACGCGACCGGCGGACGCTGAGCGTCAACTCCTATGCCTGCGGGACGGGTTCACACCGCGGGTGGGAAGCGGGTGCGAAGGTGTTCGGGGTCGGTTGCCGGTCAGCGACCGGGGGCGCTGGTCAGCGGCCGCCGAACAGGGATCGGCGCAGTCGGCGCAGGGGAGCGAAGAGCGAGACCCGCCGCACTCGTGCGCGCCTGCTGTTGCGCTCCTGTGTGTGGTCACGTGCGGTGAGCTCACGCATCAGCGAGGTCGCCTCGGTCGTCTCTCCCTGCGGGATGGCGGGGCCACCCAGTACCGAGAGATGGCGGTCGAGGCGCGAACTGGTCGCGCTGCTCCCACAGGTGATCGCAGGGACTCGCGCCCTGCCACGCACTGTTATCTGTTCCATGTCACTCCCCACCCATACGAGGGCACCCGGCCCGGGCAGGTTAACCCTATCGCTCCCTCATGACACTCGTGTATCCCGGGCGCAGGATTCACCTTCTCCGTAAGGCAGTTGACGATCACTCTCCGAATCCAACCGATTTCAGGGCAAGTTGGACAACTGGCGCGGATGTGGGCTGTGGAGAGCCGCCCTGCGGCTCGACGGTGACGGCGAGTGAGGTCGCGTCCGGATTCAAGTCGGTGGCGAGCAAGGGCGTGTCGCCCTCGAACAGGCCCAGGGAGCGCGGTTGGACCTCTGGTCGCATGAGCCACAGTTGGTGAACCCTTCCGTTCGTGGGTGCGCCGAGGCCCGCTGGGGTGACCACGGCGGCGCGCTCCGAGGCGGACGCGACGACGTTGATGCTCTGTCCGCCTGAGATGCGTCCCGCGCTCGCGGCGGCATCCGGAGCCGCAAGAATGTTGGCGATCTCACGTGCCTGGGTCCGCTCCTGGTCGAGCTGGTCCTGGGTGCGGGACGCCTGGACGCCGAACAGCGCGGCGACGACGAGTGCCGCCGCGGCGGTGGTGGCAGCGAGCGGGGACAGCAGGCCGTGCAGCCGCGAGGGGCGCGGCCGCACGGCACGCATCCCGGGCAGCGGCTGCTGTGCCGCGCGCGGGTGCGGCTGTGGGCCCGGGGCGGTCTCCTGGGGTGTTGTCCGCACGGCCATGAGGACCCGGTTGCGCATCGCGGCCGGTGGCGGTGCGGCCGTGTTCCAGGCGAGGCGGACCGCGTCCTCGCGCAGGAGGCGCACCTCGGCGGCGCAGCGGTCGCAGCGCTTCAAGTGCTTCTCGAAACGCTGGTGTTCGCGGGGCTCCAGGGCGTCGAGGGCGTACGGGGCGGCCAGCGAATGCAGTTCGCTGCGCCTGAAGAGGACGGTCATACGGCACCTCCCAGGCATTCGCGCAACCGCGTGAGTCCGTCGCGCATGCGCGTCTTGACCGTGCCGAGCGGTAATGAAAGGCGCTCGGCCACTTCACGGTACGTGTAGCCGTCGTAGTAGGCGAGGGTGACGGACTGGCGTTGCAGTGTGGTGAGCCGGTCCAGGCAGCGGCGTACCCATTCGCGTTCGAGGCCGGCCTCGACCTCCTCGGCGACCTGGTCGAAGGCGGGTCCGTTCGCCCGCTGGGCCTCGCGCATCTCGCGTTCGCCGGCCGCGCGGGCGCTGCGCACCCGGTCGACCGCGCGGCGGTGCGCGAGGGTGAGGACCCAGGACAGCGCGCTGCCTCGGCCGGGGTCGTAGCGGGCGGCGGAGCGCCAGAGTTCGAGCAGCACCTCCTGGGCCACCTCCTCCGACTGGGCCGGGTCCCGCACCACGCGGCGCACCAGACCGAAGACCGGTCCGGACACCAGTCCGTACAGATCCTCGAAAGCCTTCTGGTCGCCTTTGGCCACGAGCACCAGAAGTTCGTCCGCCTGCACCCGTAACCCCCTCTCCTGGCCGCGTATCGGCCTGTGCCGACAGTCAAGCATTCGGCGCCGGCGCCCCTTCGGATGGGGTTACGGATCAACTCGTCGAAAAACGCGGGTGAAACTCAAACCAATCCGCCCGCCCGACGGCGCCGAATGGCGTGTGTCAGGCAACAAAACACGCGGCAACGAGCGCCAGGGCCGAGCGGACCACACCGTCCGTCGCCTCTCGCCAGAACCGCGGGAACGCAGCTTGTAACAGAGGACGGACGGCATGACACCTAACACCCGCAGGATCGTGGGACGCAGGAGCCTCACGACCCTCGTCTGTGGTGCGCTGGCTGCCGGGGGGCTAGCAGCCGCCGGCGTGACCGCGCTCGAACCGGGAGCGGCGAGCGCCTCCAGCCACCGGGAGGCCCCGCTGATCTCGGGGACGCCGCAGTTCGACAACACGGACCTGTACGCGTTCGTGAGCCCCGACGCCCCGGACACGACGACGATCGTGGCGAACGTGATCCCGTTCGAGGAGCCGGCGGGCGGACCGAACTTCTACACGTTCGCGGAGGACGCCCAGTACGACATCCACATCGACCAGGACGGGGACGCGCAGGGCGATCTGCTGTTCCGGTACACGTTCGACACGCATGTCAAGAACGACAAGAGCTTCCTGTACAACACGGGGCCGGTCGAGAGCCTGGACGACCCCGACCTGAACATCACGCAGACGTACGACCTGCAGCTGCTGAAGCTGAAGGACCAGAAGCTCGTGAAGCGGACGTATGTCGCGGACGACGTGCCGGTCGCGCCGTCGAACGTCGGCAAGGCGTCGATGCCGGACTACGCCAAGCTGCGCGACCAGGCGGTCAAGGAACTCGGGGGATACGAGGCCAAGACGTTCGCGGGTCAGGCGGACGACCCGTTCTTCGCGGACCTGCGGGTCTTCGACCTGCTGTACGGCGGGAACCTGTCGGAGGTCGGCAACGACACCCTCAAGGAATACAACGTCAACTCCATCGCCCTGCAGCTGCCGAACGAGCTGATCCAGGAGTCGGCCGAGCAGCCGGTCGTCGGGATCTGGTCGACGACGAACCGCAAGGGCGCGGACGGGAAGTTCAGGCAGGTCTCGCGGCTCGGGAACCCGCTGGTGAACGAGGTCGTCAACCCGATCAAGGACAAGGACACGTTCAACGCGTCCGCGCCGTGGGACGACGCGCAGTTCCTGAAGAACGTGACCGAACCGGAGCTGCCCAAGC
Organism: Streptomyces vastus; assembly: GCF_039532825.1. Taxonomy (NCBI): domain Bacteria; kingdom Bacillati; phylum Actinomycetota; class Actinomycetes; order Kitasatosporales; family Streptomycetaceae; genus Streptomyces; species Streptomyces vastus. Next base: position 130,584 of record NZ_BAAASJ010000014.1, on the reverse strand, counting down.
TCATCGAGGCGATCTACAAGATCCCGGCGCCGGACGAGCCCAGGAACGACCTCGTGGACGTCTTCCTGAAGGGCGTTCCGGACCTCAACCAGCCGCCGCACGTGCGGGCTTCGGAGATGCTGCGGCTCAACACCTCGATCAAGCCGGCGGCCAAGCCGAAGCGGCTGGGTGTGCTGGACGGCGACAACGCGGGCTTCCCGAACGGGCGCCGTCTCACCGACGACGTGATCGACGCCTCGCTTCAGGTCGTCGAGGGTGAACTGCTGGGCGCCAAGAACGACTTGGGCGACGCGGTCGACAAGAACGACAAGGAATTCGAGAAGTCCTTCCCGTTCGTCGCCCTGCCGACCGAGGGTTCGCGCGGCCCGCTGGCCAAGGGCACGGACGGCACGAAGGGTGACGTACGCAACCAGCTGGGCGACGCGCTGACGCCGGCGGGCACGAGCAGCGGCAACATCGGCGGCATGGACGACACCACGCTGATCGCCGTGTCGGCGGTGTCGGGCGCGGCCGGCTTCCTGCTGATCGGCACGGGGCTCATGTGGTGGCGCAGCCGGCGGCGGATTCGCGGCTACTACTAAGCGCCGCGTGGGAAATGCGGTTCGGAACTGCGGGTCCGTCGTGGCTGGTCGCGCAGTTCCCCGCGCCCCCAAGGGGGCGCGGAGCCGCACCGGACTTCGGCAAGTCCGCCTAGCCACCCCCAAACTGGCGCGGCCCGTAACCACCCATCCCCCACGGCGCGGGCCGCGCCTTCACTTCGCACAACCGCACCTTCGGAAGATCGAGGAGAGGGCATGTCCCCGCGCGAGAACGAGGACGGCGCCGCCGAGGCCGAGCAGCAGACGGCTCCCACGGACGCCTCCGCGCCCCCCGAGGGCGAGGACACGCCCCGAGCCACCGAGGCCACACCGGGGTCCGCCCCGGGCCGCCCCGAGGCGGCGCCGGAGTCGCGGCGGACTCGGGTGTTGCGGCTGGCCGCTTGTGCTGTTGCCCTGGCCGTTGCGATGACCGCGGGGGCCGTGGTGATGGGGTCCCGGGACGACGGTGGGGTGGGGGCCGTGGCCTCCGTGCCCGGGACGGCGCCCGAGTTGCTGGCGGGGGGCAATCTGAATGACAGCATCTCCGCGCTCCAGGGGCATCTGAAGGCGCAGCCCAAGGACTTCAACGGGTGGGCCACGCTCGGTGTCGCGTACGTCGAGCAGGCGCGCACCAACGGCGACCCGTCGCGTTATCCGCAGGCTCAGCGCGCGCTCGACCGTTCGCTGAAGCTGCGGCCCGACAACGACCCGGCGCTCGCGGGCCGGGCGGCACTGGCCGCCGCGCGGCACGACTTCCCCGGGGCGCTGCGGTACGCGGAGGACGCACTGGAGCAGAACCCGTACAACGAGCGGGCGTTGTCCTCGCGGATCGACGCCCTCGTCGAACTCGGCCGCTACGACGAGGCGCTGAAGGCCTCCGACGAGGCCGACGCCCGTCGGCCGGGCGTCCCCGTCTTCACCCGGTACGCCTACGTACGCGAGCTGCGCGGCGACGTGTCCACCGCGCGACGCGTCCTGGAGCAGGCGCTCAGCAGTGCCACGGCACCCGGAGACGTGGCGTACGTGGCGACCTCCCTCGGCCAGCTCGCCTGGCGTGACGGCGAGTACGAGACCGCGCTGAAGCACTACGCGCGGGCGCTGCAAGCAGACCGCACCTACCTCCCCGCCCTGGAGGGCCGTGCCCGCGCCCAGGCCGCGAACGGCGACCAGGCGGCGGCGATCCGCGGCATGGAAGAGGTCGTGGCCGGCTTTCCGCTGCCCGGCCCGCTGGTCGCGCTGGGCGAGTTGTACGAGGCCCGCGGCGCCGAGGGAGACAAGGCGAAGGCCCTCGACCAGTACGCCCTGGTCGACGCGTGGACCGCGCTGGCCCGCGCGAACGGCGTCAACGCCGACCTCGACACAGCCCTCGCGGCAGCCGACCACGGCGACCGCAAGTCCGCCCTGCGCGCCGCGAAGGCGGAGTGGGACCGCCGCGAGACCGTGCACACCGCGGACGCCCTCGCCTGGGCCCTGCACGTCAACGGCCGCGACGAGGAAGCCCTCCCCTACGCCCGCCGCGCCACGGCCACCGGCTACCGCGACGCAACCTTCCTCTACCACCGCGGCATGATCGAACACGCCGACGGCAACGAGAAGGAGGCCCGCGACAGCCTGTCGTCGGCACTCGAACTCAACCCCGGCTTCTCCCCGGTGGGAGCGAAGGCAGCTCGCGCGGCCCTGAATGAGCTGGGTGGTGCCAAGTGAGCACAGCCACAGGCCGGAAGAGTCTGAAGAACCGGAAGAGCTCCCTGCCCCGTCGCCGGTTCACCGCCTGCGTGGCCGTTCTCATGGGCACCCTCGCTCTGCTGCTCGTCCCCGCGGGGACCGCGGCCGCGCATCCGCTCGGGAACTTCACCGTCAACCGGTACGACGGACTCGTCATCGGTCCCGAGAAGCTGCGGATCGACCATGTGGAGGACCTGGCGGAAATCCCGGCGACACAGGCCAAGCCCCAGATCGAGGAGGCGGGCAAGGCAGGTTGGGCCCGGGAGCGGTGCGCGACGGCGGCCGGGAAGAGCCGGGTGACCGTGGACGGGCGCGAGGTCGCGCTGAAGGCCGGCGAGAGCCGCGTACGCGTGCGGCCCGGGCAGGCCGGGCTCGATACGCTCCGGGTGGAGTGCCGTTGGACGGCGCCGCTGCCGGATGGGGAGTTCTCCCTCGGCTTTCGCGCCTCGGTCGACAACGGGCCCGGCTGGCGCGAGGTCACCGCGCGAGGCGACCGGATGACCCTCGCTTCCTCGGACGTCCCCACGAAGTCCGTGTCCCGCGAACTGAACAGCTACCCCGAGGACTTGCTCCAGTCGCCGGAGAACACGGCGGCCGCGTCCGTAACGGCCCGCCCCGGCGGCCCCGCCCTGGACGAGGCGAACGAGGAGAACGCTGACGCCCCTGCCTCCTCCATACTGCCGCGCGGCGCCGACCGGTTCACCCGCGCCCTGGACGACCTGGTGGCCCGCCACGACCTGAGCACGGGATTCGCGGCCCTGGCCCTGGTCATCGCGGTGGGCCTCGGCGCCATGCACGCGCTCGCGCCCGGTCACGGCAAGACGCTGATGGCCGCGACGGCCGCGGCCCGCGGCGGCCGGGCCGGCCTGCGCGACGTCCTGCCCCTGGCCGCGTCGGTGACGGTCACCCACACCCTGGGCGTGGTGGCGCTGGGCCTGCTGGTCACGGCCGGCTCGGCGGCGGCGCCCTCGGTGGTGACGTGGCTGGGCATCGCGAGCGGCGTCCTGGTGACGGCGGCGGGCCTGACGCTCGTACGCAAGGCCTGGCGTGCCCGGGCCCACAGGCACGAGCACGCTCCCGCCTCCGACCATCGGCACGACCACGACCACGACCACGATCACGGGCATGAACACGGCCACACCCACGACCATGACGCGCACACGCACGAACACGCCGATGCCCATCACCACGGGGACACCCACGAGCAGGCCGAGCAACACGAGCGCCCTCTCGTGCTCGCACACGCCCACGCGGACGCCGAAGCCCGCACCTCCGCACACGGCCGAGCGTCGGCGCTCCTGGAAGCCCCCGCCCCCAGCGAACCCCACCCGACCGGACACCAGCACTCGCACGCCGATCAGCCTGATCAGGCCCATGGCCACGGCCACACCCACGGACACAAGCACGGACACGCACACGGCCGTGAGCACAGCCACGCCAACCACACCCACACGCACACCCACGGCGGCTTCACCCACACCCACGAGGTCGCGCCCACCGTGCGCGGCACGATCCTGCTCGGCTTCGCCGGCGGACTGGTGCCGAGCCCCTCTGCCGTCGTCGTCCTGGTGGGCGCCGCCGCGCTCGGCAAGGCCTGGTTCGGGTTCCTGCTCGTCCTCGCGTACGGCGTCGGGCTCGCCCTGACACTGACGGCGGCCGGGGTCGCCGTGGTCAAGCTGGGCAGCGGGGTCAGTCGCCTGCTGGAGAACGGCCCCCGCTGGACCGGCGGTCCGGTGGCCGCACTGGTGCGCAGGAACGTCGCCCTCGGATCTGCGTTCGTCGTCGTGGCCCTTGGGGCTGGATTGGTACTCCAGGGGGCGGCAACCGCGCTCGGTTGAGCTACTTTTGTTCAGAATGGTGCGGTTGCGAATGGGGGGCGTCCGTGTCGGAAGACGCACGCAGTGAACGGGTGATCGCGGGACGCTACCGTCTGCTGTCCCCGCTCGGCGAGGGCGGGATGGGGACCGTCTGGCGCGCCCGTGACGAAGTGCTGCACCGCGAGGTCGCCGTCAAGGAGGTACGCGCCCCTGCCGGCCTGCCCGCTCCCGAGGTGGAGCGAATGTACGCGCGCCTGGAACGCGAGGCCTGGGCCGCGGCCCGGGTCGCGAACCGGAACGTGGTGACGGTGTACGACGTCGCCATGGAGGAGGGCCGCCCCTGGATCGTGATGGAACTGGTCCGCGGCATCTCGCTCTACGATCTCCTGGACGCCGAGGGCCCGTTGACGCCGCAGCGCACCGCGCACATCGGCGCCGAGGTGCTGGCCGCCCTGCGCGCCGCGCACGAGGCGGGGGTGCTGCACCGCGACGTGAAGCCCGGCAACGTACTGATGTCGAACGACGGCCGGGTCGTCCTCACCGACTTCGGCATCGCCATGGTCGAGGGAAGCTCCGCGCTCACCATGACCGGTGAGGTGATCGGCTCGCCGGAGTTCCTGGCCCCGGAGCGGGCGCTGGGGCGCACGCCGGGTCCCGAGTCCGACCTGTGGTCGCTGGGCGTGATGCTGTACGCGGCGGTCGAGGGCAACTCGCCGTTCCGCCAGGACACCCCGCTCAGCACCCTGCGCGCGGTCGTCGACGAGGAGCTGCCGCCGCCGCGCCGTGCGGGCCCGCTGGCCCCGGTCATCGAGGGCCTGTTGCGCAAGGACCCGGCCGAGCGGCTCTCCGGGGAGGCGGCCGAAGAGGACCTGCGCCTGATCGCCGCGGGCGGCACGCCTCGTACGACAGCCGCCGCCTACGCGCCGACCGTCGCGGCCCCGCCTCAGCCGGCTTCGCCCGCACCACACACTCCGCCCGCCGCCCCCATCGCGTCCCGGACCCCGACCGCCACGACCACCACGGCGGAGCCCGGGCACCCCCGGCGCGCCATGGTCGTCCTGGTCACGGGCCTGGTCGCCCTCGCGCTCGCCTTCGCGGGACTGACGTACGCCCTGCTCAATGACAACGGAGGGGGTGAAGAGAGCAGCAGCACCGGTGGCACCACGGGCGGAACCGGCGATGGCGGCTCCACCAACGGCGGCGGTGACAACGGCGGTACGAGTGGAGGGGGCGACGACGGCGGTACGACCACCAGCGAGACTTCGGGCACGAACGGCACGAACGGTGGCTCGACGGACGGCGGCCGGACGAGCTCTCCGCCTCCCCAGACCGTCGAGGTGTCGGTGTCGGGCTCCAACACGCAGTACAGCGGCGCCTGTCCGCCGCCGGAGGCCGAGGCGCCCACGTTCACGGTGACCATCACGGTGGGCCGTGTCCCGGCGGAGGTCGACTACCGCTGGGTGACGCAGAGCGGCGAACCCTCGGACCCGGGCTGGAAGTCGCTGTCATTCTCCGGCGGCGACAAGTCCCAGCAGGTGAACCATGTGGAGACGGGCTACAACGAGGACGGTACGTCCGAGAACGAGATGAGCGTCGAGGTCCGTAGCCCCGTGCACACGACATCCGACCCGGTGGCGTTCTCGGTGACGTGTGAGACGGAGACCCCGACAACGGGCGGGGCCTCCCCTACGCCGTAGGCGGCGCAGCTCACTACTTGGCGGTCAGGCCACGCTCTTGAGCACGGGCAGATAGCCGCCGACCTGTCCGGCCGCGTTCGGGTGGTACGACTCGCCGATGTTCAGCCAGTTGACGCTGTGCAGCCAGGAGCTGCCGGAGCAGATCTCGTGTCCGGTGAAGGTGGGCCGGACGTCGCCGAAGGTGAAGCCGTGGTCGGCGGCACGCTTGGCGATGGCGCTGTTCAGATAGTCGGCGGCGTTATTGATGGCGGACCGTTCGCCCTCGGTCATGCCGGCCACGCAACTGCCGTTGAGCTTGTAGAAGCGGGGATAGCCCAGGACGACCACATGGGCCGCCGGAGCCTTCGCGCTGATCGCCGAGTAGACGGAGTCGAGTCTGCCGGGCAGCGTCGAGTCGACGTACGCCTTCGCCGTGTTGATGCGGGCGACGCAGGCGCTCTCGGACTGGAGCACACAGGTCGTCATGACATCGGCGAAGCCGGCGTCGTTGCCGCCGATGGTGATCGAGACGAGACCGGTGCCGGAGCCGAGCGGGCCCAGCTGGTTGGCTACAACATCACCCGTACGAGCGCCCGAGCATGCCGTGAAGTGGAACGACGAGGGTGAGTTGGCGGCGGCCCAGAGGTGCGGGTACGCCTTCGTGCTGCGCTTGCAGGCGCCGCTGGAGCCGATGTAGCCGCCCGCGCCGACTCCGGAGGAGTAGGAGTCGCCGAGGGCCACATAGCCGGTCGCCGTGGCCTGTTCCGACGCCTGCGCCGCCGTGGCCCCGGTGAGGGCGAAAGCGGCGGCGAGGAGGAGTGAGGTTGCGTATGCCGTAAGTCGGGAACGTCGCATGGAACCTCCCTTTAGCAGGATCTCTGCCTTAACTTGCGTACCACCGCACACAGTTGACGGGAAGTGTCCATGCCAATACTTTCCCGGACTTACTGGGAGTCACACCACGCGGCCGGCCTGCGGAAAGCTCATCCAGGCGGCCCCAACTCGCCCCGGATGATCGCCTGTTACTGGAAGCGGCGCTTCCGTCTGTGGAACTCGCACTTGGCGCTTCCGCATCTTGACGTCCGGCTGCCCGCTGAGCGACATTGAAGCCCGGCATCCGGCGCTTCGGGGGGCAAAGACGCCAATGCAGACCTTGCGTATCAAGTCATCTTCATCAGACTCATCTTCATCAGAGGCATCTGCCACAGGCGGAGACGAGCTGTCGCAACAGGATCCGGGGAGGGACCTGTTGCCACTGCTCGCGGGGGCCGCCGCGGCGATCGCGGGAGTCGGTGCGGTGCTGGCACTCACCGATGTGGACTCACCTCTGCGTGCGCCGTTCACGCTGTTCTTCCTGCTCGCCGCGCCGGGGACCGCGGTCGCAGCCGCTTTGCGCGGACTGGAACCGTTCGGCCGCATCGTGGCGTCTTTGTCCGTAGCGGTAGCGGTCAACATCCTGGTCGCCCAGGGCATGCTGGCGGTGCACCGGTGGTCGGTCCGGGGCGGAATAGCGGCCGTTGCCGCGCTCAGCTCCTTCGTGCTCCTGCTGGTCCTGGTACGGCGCCTGCGCGGCCGTACGGTGAGTAGACAGGCTTCCTGACGTGGACATACGCGTGTACCGCCCCGGCGAACTGAGCGCCGCCGACAGGGTGGCGTGGTCGGCTCTGCAGTCGAAGGCCCACCTCAACGGCTCGCCCGAGCTGGCAAACCCGTTCCTGTCACCGGAGTTCGCGCTCGCGGTCGGGCGATGCCGGCGGGGCGTACGGATAGCGGTCGTCCGGGAGGGCGGGGAGCCCGCGGCCTTCTTCCCGTTCCAGCGGGGCGCGAGTGGCGTCGGCCGGGCGATAGGTCTCGGCGTCTCGGACTGCCAGGGAGTGGTCCACCGGCCCGGCTTCAGCTGGGACGCGCGGGAGTTGCTGCGGGCGTGCGGGCTCGCGGTGTGGGAGTTCGATCATCTGGCCGAGGGCCAGGGGCCGTTCGAGGCGGCGGCCACCGACAGCTTCCCGTCGCCGGTCATGGACGTCGACCAGGGGTACGAGGCGTATCTGAGCCAACTGCGCGCCCAGTCACCGAAGTTCACGAAGTCGACGCTCGCCAAGGAGCGCAAGCTCGGCCGGGACCACGGCGAGGTGCGCTATGTGCACGACGAGCGCGATCCCAAGGCGCTGCGCACGCTGATGGCGTGGAAGTCGGCGCAGTACCGCAGGACCGGACGCAGCGACCGCTTCGCGCATGACTGGATCACCCGGCTGGTGTCGCAGCTGTTCCACAGCCGCTCCGAGTCGTTCGCCGGGATCCTGTCGGTGCTCTACGTCGACGGCAAGCCGATCGCCGCGCACTTCGGGTTGCGTTCCGAGCGCGTACTGGCGTGCTGGTTCCCCGCGTACGATCCGGCATTCTCCAAATACTCCCCCGGGCTCATCCTGCATCTGCGGATGGCCGAGGCGGCAGCCGCCGACGGTATCGCCTATCTGGATCTGGGCCGGGGGCAGAAGGAATACAAGGACTCCCTGAAGACACGGGAAATCTTCGTGTCCGAAGGGCTGGTGACGCGCCGCCATCCGGTGGCGCTCGGGCACCGGGCGCGACGCGCTCCGGTCCGGGCACTGCGGAATGCGGTGCTGGCGCGGCCGGAGTTGTTCGAGCCGGCCGACAAACTCCTCAAGCGGATGGGACAAATCCGTTCGGGGAGCCGGGTAACGACCAATCCAAAGAAAATGTGAGGTCTCGTTCCAGGTCTTGCCTTAACGTCATAATCGTCAATAACGTCATATGTCTTCATCCCGCATCGGTCCATCACCAAGCGGCTCTAGGGGAGGGCTCAAGGACCGCGATGGTTCCGGTGCGGGGCGCGGTAGGGGGGTGACGTGCCCGGTGTCCACAAGTGGCTCTGTCCACAAGTGGTTCCGGGGCGCGTGCCGCGCGACCGGCTTATCCAGCCGGCCAGCTTTGCCAGCTCACCCGGCATGTACGGAGATACATTCCGGCATGCCGTAAGTGAGAACCCCCCTTTCGAACCGGACAAAGAGCCGGACCGCCCAGGGGCGGGCGGTCCACCGGACGAGAGGGATCAGACTCATGAGTTCTTTTGTGCAGCCAGCGGTTTCGGGACAGGAACCGTCCAAGGCCGGTCAGTACCGGCCCATCTCTTCTCACCTGGCGATCACGCCACCGGTGAGTGTGGTGATTCCCGCCATGAACGAGGCGGAGAATCTTCCCTACGTATTCAAGACACTGCCGGCGTGGATCCACGAAGTGGTTCTCGTCGACGGGAATTCCACCGACAACACCGTCGAAGTGGCCCGCGAACTGTGGCCGGACGTCAAGGTGGTGAAGCAGATCGGAAAGGGCAAGGGAGATGCCCTGATCACCGGCTTCGCGGCCTCCACCGGCGACATCATCGTGATGGTCGACGCGGACGGCTCGGCGGACGGCAACGAGATCGTGTCGTATGTCTCCGCGCTGGTCTCCGGGGCGGACTTCGCGAAGGGGTCACGGTTCGCCAACGGCGGCGGCACGGACGACATGACGCCCATCCGCAAGCTGGGCAACTGGGCGCTGTGCACGGTCGTCAACCGCAAGTTCGGCGCCCGCTACACCGACCTGTGCTACGGCTACAACGCGTTCTGGCGGCACTGCCTCGACAAGATCGACCTCGACTGCACCGGTTTCGAGGTGGAGACCCTGATGAACATCCGGGTCGTCAAGGCCGGGCTGAAGGTGCAGGAGATCCCGAGCCACGAGTATCTGCGGATCCACGGCGCCAGCAATCTCCGGGCCGTACGGGACGGGCTGCGGGTGCTCAGGGTGATCCTCAAGGAGCGCTCCAACCGCCGTTCGCTGCGCCGTGCACACGCGTTGGCGCTGGGCACCACGCGAGGAGAGGTGTCTTGAGCACGATCGGCATCTCGGTGGTGATCTGCGTCTACACCGAGGACCGCTGGGAGGACATCCTCGCGGCGGTCTCCTCGGTGCGGGCGCAGTCCCGGCCCGCTCTGGAGACGCTGCTGGTCGTGGACCACAACCAGGCGCTCCTGGACCGGCTTTCGAAGGAGTACAAGGAGACGCGGGAAGTGCGGGTGCTCGCCAACGCGGGCCCCCGCGGCCTGTCCGCGGGCCGCAACACCGGCATCGCGGTCTCCCGCGGTGAGGTCATCGCGTTCCTCGACGACGACGCCGTCGCCGAGCGCGACTGGCTTCATCACTTCGCCGAGGCATACACGGATCCGCGGGTGATGGCCGTCGGCGGGCGGACTTTCCCGATCTGGGCGTCGGGCCGGCGGCCTGCCTGGTTCCCGGAGGAGTTCGACTGGGTCGTCGGCTGTACGTACAAGGGGCTGCCGCCGGGGCGCGTACAGGTGCGGAACGTGCTGGGCGGCAACGCCTCGTTCCGCCGCAGCGCCTTCGACGTGGCGGGCGGCTTCGCGACCGGTATCGGGCGTGATGGCGACAAGCGTCCGCTGGGCTGTGAGGAGACGGAGCTGTGCATCCGCCTCACCCGCGCACAGCCGGACGCGATCCTGCTGATCGACGACCGCGCGGTGATCCACCACCGGGTGCCGGAAGTACGCGAGCACTTCGCCTACTTCCGCACGCGTACGTACGCGGAAGGCCTCTCGAAGGCCCTGGTCGCCCGAAGCGTGGGCGCCGACAAGGGCCTGGAGTCCGAGCGCCGCTACACCACCCGCGTCCTGCCCGCAGGGGTCGCCCGCGGCCTGCGCGACGCCCTCCTCGCCCGCCCCGGGGGCGCGGGCCGGGCCGCCGCCATCGTCACCGGAGTGGTGACGGCAGCGGGCGGGTACGTACTCGGGAGCGTTCGGGCACGCAGGGGTGGCGCTACCTTCTCGGTGGTCGAGATAGAGGAAGGTCCCGGGCGCGAGGGGGCGGCAGCATGAGAAGGGGACGCTTGCTGATGACGGCGCGGGGCGCGGTGATGCCCTGCGCCGGGCGCGACCGCGCGGTCGGAGGTGGTTCGGCATGAACACCCCCGTGCCCATACTCATGTACCACGCCGTCTCCAGCGTTCCCAACGAGGCGACTCGTGCCCTGTCCGTCGCGCCGGCGGCGTTCGCCGAGCAGATGGCTCTGCTGGACGATCTCGGGTTCACGCCGGTCAACACCGTTCAGTTGGCGGACAGTTGGCGCTCGGGGAGGCCGCTGCCCGGGCGGCCCGTCCTCGTCACCTTCGACGACGGTTACGAAGGCGTGCACCTGCATGCGTTGCCCGTGCTCGCCAAGCACGGCTTCGCGGCCACGCTGTTCGTGTCGACCGGCTGGCTGCGCGGCTCGTACGACACCGGGGGTGCCCTGGACACGATGCTCGACTGGGACCAGGTGCGCGAACTCGCCGACGCGGACGTCGAGATCGGCGGCCACAGCCATACGCATCCACAGCTCGACCAGCTCACGGACGAGGCGCTGTGGTTCGAGGTGCTGCGCTGCAAGGAGATCATCGCCGACGAACTCGGAACCCGCCCCGCCTCGTTCGCGTACCCCTACGGCTACTCCAGCCGCCGGGTGCGCCGCACGGTGCGCGAGGCGGGCTTCGCCCAGTCCCTCGCCGTCGGCAACCGCCTGGCGAACCGCCGCCAGGGACCGTACGCCCTGCAACGCGTCACCGTGCGCCGCTCCACCCGTATCGAGGAGTTCGAGCGGCTGGTCGAAGGCCGGGCGATCGCCCGCACCTTCGCCAGGGACCATGCCCTCACCAAGGGGTACGCCATGGTCCGCAGAGCACGCCAGATCCGCCGGAAGGCCACCCGTTCCCGTGTCTGACACGACCACAGCCCAGCCCGACACACCCACGACCGAGGCGCCCGAGAAGCAGTCCGGCCGCCGGCTGAGGCTGCCCGGACTGAGCAGGGGTTCCAAGGGATCCGGAGGCAGCCCGCTGTTCCGGAACGCTTATGCCCTGATGCTCAACACCGGGATCTCCGCCGTGCTCGGCCTCGGCTACTGGGTGGTCGCGGCCCGCTACTACTCCGAGGACGCGGTCGGCCAGGGCTCCGCCGCGATCGCCGCCATGAAGCTCCTCGCTGGGCTGACGGCGGTGACGCTGACGGGCGCCCTCGCCCGGTTCATCCCGGTCGCGGGACGTGGCACGGGCCGTCTGATCTTCCGTACGTACGCAGGAAGTTCACTGGTCGTGGCGCTGGCGGCAGGTCTGTTCCTGCTGACGCTCGGCCTGTGGGGGCCGTCGTACCGCTTCCTGCACGACCCCCTGCACGCGCTGGTGTTCGTGCTGGCGGTGGTCGCCTGGTCGGTGCTCACCCTCCAGGACGGTGTGCTGACGGGGCTGCGCAGCGCGGTGTGGGTGCCGGTGGGCAACACGGTGTTCTCGGCGGTCAAGCTGGTGCTGCTGGTGCTGTTCGCCGCCGCGATCCCCACCATGGGTGTGTTCGTGTCCTGGGTCGCGGCCATCGCGGTGTCCGTGCTGCCGCTGGGCTGGCTGGTGTTCCGGCGTCTGGTGCCGCGGCATGTGAAGGCGACCGAGGAGCACGTCGAGCCGCCGACGATGAAGGAGATCGGCCGCTTCCTCGCGGGCGACTACACCGGCTCGCTGTTCTCGCTGGCCGTGGTCTACCTCGTCCCGGTGATCGTCGCCGCGCAGGTCAGCTCCGCCGACAACGCGTATTTCTACATCGCGATCACCATCGGCGGCACCGTCAACCTGCTGGCCATCAACATGGGTGCCTCGCTCACCGTCGAGGGCTCGCACGACCCGGCTCGGCTCGCCGCGAACACCCGGGCCGCGCTGCTCCGGATGGCGCGGATCATGCTGCCGGTGGGCGGAGTGCTGTTCTTCGGGGCACCGTTCGTCCTGGGCGTGTTCGGCCAGGGGTACGCGGACGCGGCGACCCCGTTGCTGCGCTGGTTCGCGGTCGGCGGGGTGCTGCGGGTCGTGATGGAGACGTACTTCGCGGTGCTGCGCGCGCAGAGCCGTACCGCCGGACTCGCGTGGCTGCAGGGCCTGTTGTGCGTGCTGGTGCTCGGCCTCACGGTGATTCTGCTTCCGACCATGGGCCTCACCGGTGCGGGCGTCGCGGAGGTCGCCGCCCTCGCGGTGATCGTGGCGATCGCCTCGCCCAGGCTGTACCGGATCGTCAGTACGGCGCCGCCCGCCGCCGTGCCCGAGGACGCGCCGCCGGACGGCGACCTGGCGGACCTGGGCGCCCGCGAGGTCCCCGCCCCGGCCACGGGCGAGCCGAAGAAGGGCCGCGGCCCGGCCTGGGCGCATCGGCTCGACCAGGACACCCTGGCGCTCGGCGTACACCTCGACTTCGACCACCAGGAGCGACGGCCGGACGTACGACCCGGGCCGGGGACGCCGCCCACCGGGACGGCGGTCAAGTGGCCCGTCCCACCGGACCAACGTCCGGAGCACGGGCAGGACCACGAACCGGACCATCGGCCGACCTGGGCGCTCAGGGCACCCCTCCGACTCCCCGCGCCGCGCTCCGAGTTGGGCCTGCCCGTCGAGACGGGGGTCCCCCCGCTCGAGCGAAGTCGAGAGTGGGGGAGCGAACAGGGCAGCGAGGCCTCCCTGGGACCGGCCGAAGCGAAACCCGAAGCCGGAGCCGAAGCAGGGGCCAAGTCCGAAGCCACGGCTGAGGCAGAGCCGGACTCCACGTCCGAAGCCGCCTCCGAAGCGAAGCCCGAGACCGAGTCGGGGGCCGAGTCTGAGGCCACGTCGAGGGCGGAGCCGGTGGCCGAGGCACCGTCCTCCGGCACCTCCGCGCTCGTACTCCGGGAACGCGGGACCGGTGCGCCGCCCGAACCGCCACCTGCTCCTTCCCCCTCCCCCGACCCGCCCTCTCCGTCCCCGTGGGAGCGGCTGCGCCCCACCCGCGTAGGCGTCGTCCTCGGCTGTCTGCTGATCGCCGCGCTCGTCCTGTACTGGGTGCCGGTGTTCGGCCTCGGTGAGCTGGATCTCGACCGGATGGGCGGGCTCGGCCTGGTCTCCGTGCTGCCCGTGCCCATGCTTGCCGGGGCCGCCCTGCTGGTCACGGTGTTCGCCTCGCTGCTCTGGCGGAACCGCGAGCACCGAGGGCTGCTCCTGGTCACCCTGCTGGCCACCGTGGTGTCGCTGCACGCGCTGCCCGCGGTGATCGAGACGGAGCCGCGGTTCGCGACGGCCTGGCAGCACCTCGGGTTCCTGGAGTACATCGACCGGACCGGCTCGGCCGTGCCCGACCTGGACGCGCGCTGGAGCTGGCCGGGCTTCTTCGCGGCCGCCGCGTTCGTCGCGAAGGCCTGCGGGGTGGACGACCTCACCGAGGTCATCCGCTGGTGGCCGACGGCCATGCAACTCCTCTATCTGGCCCCGATGTTCCTGCTCATACGCCATATGCGGGCGAGCTGGCGCGCCAAGTGGACCGGTGTGTGGATCTTCGTGCTCAGCGGTTGGGTGGGCCAGGACTACTTCTCACCGCAGGGCTTCACGTACCTGCTCTACATCGTCTTCGTGGCGATCCTGCTGGTGTGGTTCCGGGCGCCGCGCGTTCTGTGGACCAAGCGGCGGCCCGGCGAGCTGGAGGTCGAACCGACCGACCGGCGCCAACGGGCCGTGCTGCTCATGGTGTTGATCGGCCTGTTCGCAGCGACGGTCCCGTCCCACCAGCTCACCCCCTTCGTGATGCTGGGCGTCCTCGCGGTCCTCGTCGTGGTCGGCCGCTCCGAACTGCGCGGGCTGCCCATCCTGTTCGCCGTGATGGTCGCCGTCTGGGTGGGCTTCCTCGCCGAGCCGTACTGGCGGGGACACTTCGACGAGCTGTTCGGCGGGCTCGGCGGCGTCGGCGGCAACGTGTCGTCGTCGGTCTCCGGCCGCATCGAGGGCGGCAGTTCGACCCACAAACTCGTGCTGTACGCGCGCGTGGCGCTCGCCGGCTCGGTAATGGCCCTCGCCTGCTGGGGCTGGTGGCGGCGACGCGACCACAAGTACCGCGAACGCTCGCTGCTCGTCCTCACCTTCGTGCCGTTCCTGGGCTTCGGCATGCAGTCGTACGGCGGCGAAATGGCGCTGCGGGTCTTCATGTTCGCCCTGCCGGGCGCGGCCCTGCTCGCCGCACTCGCCCTCTTCCCGCGCACCGGGGTCACCGCGAAGGAACGCGAGCGCGACCAGTTCAGCCTCGCTCCCCTCGCCGCCCTGATGGCGGGCCTCGTCCTGGTCGGCGGCTTCCTGGTGGCCCGCTGGGGCAACGAGCCCTTCGAGCGGGTCCGCCCGGGCGAGATCGCGGCCATGGAGTACGTGTACGAGCACGACAAGCCGACAGCGCGGCTGCTGTGGCTGAGCGACGACCCGGTCAACACCGTGACGCCCGCGATGCCCTGGGGCTCGAGGGACATGGAGCGGGTGGAGTACGTTCCGACGCTCGCGCCACCCGATCCGGTGCTGGTGTCCGGGCTTGTCAAGTCGCTCAAGGACGCGGGCCCGAACTCGTACCTCGTGATCAACCGCAGCCAGGTGATCTCTCTTCAGATGGACGTGGGCTACTCGGCGAGCTGGGACTCCCGGCTCATCCGCAACCTCGACGAACGCAAGGAACTGCGGAAGGTCTTCGTCAACAAGGACGCGACCGTGTACGCGCTGCGCGACCAGCCGGACAGCAGCGTCCCGAAGGCGGATCCCGGGCCGATCGGTCCTCAGGTGACCTGGACACCGTGGTCGGTCGTGGGCGGCCTCGCGGCGATCGCGCTGCTCGTGCTGCTGACCACCCGCGAGGTGGTCCGGGTGGCGGTCCGGCCGAGCGTGCGGCAACTGCGGTGGCTGCAGAGCAGCTTCTGGTTCTCCCTGCCGCTGCTGGCGGTGCTGCTGGCTTCGCTGGTGCAGCGGTTCTTGACGATGGCGTAGGGAGTTGGGCGTAGGGCGTAGGGGGCTGGTGCGTGAAGTGGCTCAGCGGGCCAGCCACTTCACCTCGTACGCGCCCAGGTTGAACCGTCGGCCGTCGACCTCGGTACTGATCTTCCGGTCCAGGGTGTTCACCACGAGGACCGCCTTGTCGTCGGCGAGGACCCGTACCTTCGGCGCGCTGCCGGCGGCGACGAACACCTGCTCGTACTCCGTGCCCGGCGGGAACTCCCTGTTGAAGCGGGAGACGAGGTCGAGCATCGGCAGGGGCTTGCCGCCGTCGGCGCTGTCGGTGGGCGTCCACAGGCAGCCGGCGCAGTCGGTGCCCTTCTCGTTCTCGGGGTTCCAGTAGAAGGCGGAGGTGGTGCCGCCGCGGGCCATCGCGATCATTCCGGAGGCCTGGACGGCGCCGCGGCGAGCCTCGGACCAGTCGTCCCGCTCGTCGTCGGCGTCGGAGGGTTCGACGTAGTACTCGGCCCACCACAGCGGCAGATCGCCGGTCCGCTCTCGCACCCAACGGCTGACGGCCGTGAACTTGTCGGTGGCGGCGAACTCGTCGGGCAGCAGCACGTCGTCCTTGGTGTAGCTGGAGCCGTCCACGACGACGAAGTCCGCGCCCGCCTTGTTCTTGTTCCAGTAGTCGAAGGCGTCGAGGACCCGCTGGTCCATGGCACCCCACGGGCCCTTCAACGTGGGCGAGGCGTCTTCCTTCTGGCGCGGGTCGAGGCTGTCCACCACCAGGTAGGGGCCGCCGACCTGGATGTCTTCGTCGACAGCCTTGAGCGCCTTGTGGACCCGGTTGTAGAGCTCGGTGTAGCCCTCGTAGTCCCAGCGGGCCTCGGCGTCGTTCCAGAAGCCCTTGAACTCGTTCCAGACGATGAAGTGGCGTACGTCCGGATAGCGCTTGGCGACGGTCGCGGCGAGCGCGGCGTAGTCGTCGAAGTGCTCGGGCCGCGGGGCGGTCTCCAGGGCCTCCTGGCTCCAGTTGGTGTTGTCCGTACCGGGCTTGCCGCCCTTCATCCAGTCCGGGGCGCAGCACAGGGTGACCACCGGGGTGCCGCCCGACTCCCGGACGAAGTCGATACGCCGGTCCATGTCCTCGAAGTCGTAACGCCCCTTGACCGGCTCGGGATTGTCCGCACCCCAGCCCATGATGTGCTGGATCTGCGGCAGCGGCTGCTCAGCGAGGCGCTCCGCCACCCGCCGCGTGGCGGCGCCGCTGCCCTCGTCGGCGCTGAACTGGGTGTGGGTGAAGCCCCAGCCGACGTCCGGTCCCGCCTCCTCCGGAGGAACAGCGGGCGTGCCGTGCACCTTGTCGCCGTCACGGGTCGTACCGGCGGCGCTCCCGCCGTCCCCGGGCAGTGTGTTGATCAGGGTCAGCACCAGAGCCAGAGCCGCCGCGCCCACACCGAGCAGCGCGGTGAGCCGCCACCGCCGTACCCCCGAATTCCACCCATGACGTCCCATCAAGGACAACAGTAGTGGCGGGGGTGGCCGGTTGGGATGGGTTCCGGTGCACAGCCTGGTAACAGGACGGAGGGGATACACGGGGAGGTCGGCGCACACCGGACACTCGGGGTCCAACACGGAATCCGCGTGCATCGGACGCGCGCGTGACGGATCATGGCGGCATGTCTGCGAACCCACACGACGCATTGCCGATCCGACTCAACGTCGACGACAGCGACTCCCCGTCGGACGTCGTCGACGCGCTGTTCCTCGGCCGCTTCGCGACGGGCGAGCAGCCGCACTCGCACGCGGTGAACATCGACCGCGTACGGTCCGGGGCGACGCTGTTGCCGCCGGGCGCCACGGTTTTGCGATCCGCCCGCGACGACAACCACAGCTCCACACTCGCCGAGGGCGACGGCTGGACCCTGCTCATCTCGCGCTGGAACCGCGGTGCCGATGTCACGGTCACCGCGACCAGCGAGGAACTGGCCGCGAAGGTGCTCGGCCAGGCCACGGACAGCGCGGAGGACGAGCCCGAGCCGCAGCCGGAGAACGTGACGATGGGCTTCTGGTACGTCTCGCCGAGGCGCGGCCCGCATCGTACGACCCGGCAGATCTCGGCGGGTACGTGGGAGGAGGTCCGCCCCAACTACACGGCACCGGTCGCGGACGCGATGGACCGCCTGATGAAGACGACCCCGGAGAACATCGCGGGCCGTCTGCTCCTGCTGCACGGCCCGCCCGGTACGGGCAAGACGTCGGCGCTGCGCACCCTGGCCCGTTCCTGGCGCGACTGGTGCCAGGTCGACTGCGTGCTCGACCCGGAGCGCCTCTTCTCCGACGTCGGCTATCTGATGGACATCGCGATCGGCGAGGAGGACGCCACGGGAAAGGACCGCTGGCGGCTGCTGTTGCTGGAAGACTGCGACGAGCTGATCCGCGGCGAGGCCAAGCACACGGCGGGCCAGGCGCTTTCGCGCCTGCTCAACCTCACGGACGGCCTGCTCGGCCAGGGCCGCAACGTCCTGGTGGGCGTGACGACGAACGAGGACCTGGAGCGCCTCCACCCCGCAGTCGTCCGCCCCGGCCGCTGCCTGGCCCGTATCGAGGTCGGCCCGCTGACCCACCGCGAGTCGGTGAACTGGCTGGGAACGGAGAAGGGCGTCGGCCGCGAGGGGGCGACGCTGGCCGAGTTGTACGCCCTGCGCCGGGGCACGTCGCCGACGTCGGTGCCGGGAGCTCGGGAGGGCGCGGACGCGGGGCTGTATCTGTAGGCCACGCCGAGCCTTCCCGGCTGGTGCTTTGATGGGGTTATGACCCTTTTCGTGGGCACGTCCGGCTGGCAGTACAGGGACTGGCGAGGAGTCCTGTACCCGGCCGGACTGCCCACGCGGCTCTGGCTGGAGGAGTACGCGACGCGGTTCGCCACGCTGGAGATCAACAACGCCTTCTACCGGCTGCCGTCGCGGGAGACCTTCGAGTCCTGGCGGGACCGCACGCCACCGGACTTCGTCATCGCCGTCAAGGCGAGCCGCTTCCTGACCCACATCAAGCGCCTGCGGGACCCCGAGGAACCGGTACACCGCCTGATGACCCACGCCGCCGGCCTCGCCGACCGCCTGGGCCCGATCCTCCTCCAGCTCCCACCCACACTGCGCGCAGACCCGGCCCTCCTCGACACCTGCCTGGCCTGCTTCCCACCCGGCACCCGGGTAGCGGTAGAACCCCGCCACGACTCCTGGTGGACCCCCGAGGTACGCGAGATCCTGGAGTCCCGGCACGCCGCACTCGTCTGGGCCGACGTCCTCTCCCGCCCGGTAACCCCGCTGTGGCGCACCACGGACTGGGGCTACCTGCGCTTCCACGTGGGCCGAGCCCACCACTGGCCCCACTACGGCCGCCAGTCCCTGGCAACCTGGACACACCGCATCGCAGTCACCTGGCCCGACAACCAGCAGATCTACACGTACTTCAACAACGACCCCCACGCAGCAGCGGTCCAGGACGCGCTGCTCTTCGCCAGAGTGGCAAAGGCGAGGGGCCTGACGGTGACGCGTACGCCGCGACAACTGAGCGTCCGGTGAGGAGCGCCCCAGGCACCGCCAGGGGGTGGGGGTGACACTGCGTGTCGCGGCTGCGGGTGCGTTGTGGCTGGTCGCGCCACGCGGCGGAGCCGACAACGAACCGCCTCCCGCGGAGCGACTACCCCCGGTCCCCGTAAACCGCGCGCAGCGCATCCCGTACGGCGTCAAGCGCCGCCCCCTCGGCGAGCCCGAGGCGGCGGACCCGCTCGGCATAAGCCCGAGCCGCGGACGCCGCCTCACGCTCAGCCGCCGAACCCGCGGACGCGACAAACGTTCCGTTGCGGCCCCGCGTCTCAATCACCCCATCCGACTCCAACGCCCGATACGCCTTGGCAACCGTGTTCGCGGCGAGCCCCAGCGACTCGGCCAGTCCCCGCACGGTCGGCAGCCGATACCCCACCGGCAGCACACCAGCCCGCGCCTGCTCGGAAATCTGGGCGCGCACCTGTTCAAACGGGGGCGCAACCGCGCCGTCATCGATGTCGATCTTCAACGTCACGAACCGATTGTCCCGCACCACCGCAAAAATCAGAGGCACCCGACGACGCCCTCCACGTAGCGTCAGCGACATGACAGTGATCGTCCGCGACTTCCGCCCGGCAGACGCCGAGGGCTTCGCCCGGGTCCGGCAGCTGGCCCTCCCCTTCATGCTCTGCACGGCCGAGTCCATCGCCTACGACGTCGCGCACGCCCACCCGGACGCCCACTTCCGGCCCCTGGTCGCCGAGGAGGACGGCGAACTCATCGGCACGGCCCAGGTGGGGATCGCGTACGACAGCCCCCAGCCAGGCCAGGGCTACCTGAACGTGTACGTGCACCCGGAGCACGAGCGCCGAGGCGCGGGCTCCCTGCTCGTGCGCACGGCAGAGGAGCATCTGGCCGCCCTCGGCGCGACAAAGCTCTTCGCCTTCGTCACGGACGCCCCCGCGAACCGCGCCTTCGCAGAAAAGCACGGCTATCGCGCAAGCCGCTCAGCACACTTTCTCCGCCTCGACCTGGCGCACGCCACGCTGCCGCCCCGCCGCCCCCTCCCGCCGGACGTCGAGTTCCGCACGGGCGCGGACTTCGCGGACGACCCCCGCCCCTTGTTCGCCCTGGACGCCGAGACGCTGGCGGACGAACCGAGCGACATCGCGCACGAGTTCACCGACTACGAGGCCTGGCTCCGCGAAACCTGGCACCACCCCCTGCTCAGCCACGAGCTCACGTCGGTCGTGGTCGCCGACGGCCGCCCCGCCGCCTTCAGCGCGGCCCGCACCGACGGCGGCACCAGATACGGCACCGTGATGACCGGTACGGCCCGTGCCCACCGCGGCCGCGGCCTGGCCAAGCTCGCCAAGAACGACTCACTGCACCGCGCCCGAGCCGCCGGCTACACAGAGGCGTTCACGGGCAACGACGCCGGCAACGGCCCGATGCTCGCGATCAACAAGTGGTTCGGCTACGAGATCTGCGCCACGGAGGTACACCATGTCCGCGAACTCGGCTGAATCCACCGGCCGCTTGGACGTCGTCCTCGTCAAGGGCGGCCGTACGAAAATCCGTTACGCCGCCGAACTGCTCGCCGACGACGGCACTCGGATCACCGTCCGCGCCCCCTGGGCCGGAGACGTCACCCGCGACTTCGGCTTCGTACGGTTCGAGTCCGGCGACATCTTCACCGAGTACTACTGGCGCGACCGCTGGTACGCGGTGAAGGAAGTCCGCGACTCCACCGGCACCCTCAAAGGCTGGTACACCGACATCACGCGCCCGGCCGTCCTCTCCGGCACCGAACTGGTCGTAGAGGACCTCGACCTGGACCTGTGGCGCTCCGCGGACGGCAGGACCGTATTGCGCCTGGACGAGGACGAGTTCGCGGAGAGCGGTCTGCTGGAGACGGACCCCGACGCCGCATCTGCCGCCGTGGCCGCCCTGGACGAGCTGGAACTCCTGGCCCGCGAGGGCGACTTCGAGGCGCTCCTCGCTTAGGCAGCGCGCCGGCGCACAGCTCAGACCACCGCCACCACCGCATACCGCTCGTCCTCCACCTCCCGCCCCCACAACAACGCCTCGTCCGACAGCCGCTCCACGCGCACGTCCCGCATCAGCGGCGTCAGCAGTGCGGTCAGCCGGTCGGCGGATATCCCCACCGGACTCACCGTCCCCCACAAACCCTCTATCAACACGAGCCGTCCGCCGGGGCGGAGCAACCCGCGCCAGTTCCGCAGCACGCGCTCGGGATCGGGCAACGCCCACAGCACATGACGTACGAGCACGACATCGAACCGCTGCTCGCCGACCGGCGGAGCCGCCGCGTCGCCGACGAGGAAGACGGCGTCACGGCCGGCCAGCTTGGCGCGGGCGAGGTCGACCATGCGGGGCGAGAGGTCGACGCCGGTGACCCGGTGGCGCT
The DNA here is from genome assembly GCF_039532825.1 of Streptomyces vastus. Taxonomy (NCBI): domain Bacteria; kingdom Bacillati; phylum Actinomycetota; class Actinomycetes; order Kitasatosporales; family Streptomycetaceae; genus Streptomyces; species Streptomyces vastus. The sequence goes on along the minus strand of NZ_BAAASJ010000014.1, from coordinate 109,010 downwards.
GCTCGGAGGCGAGGAGTGACAGGCTGCCGGTGCCGCAGCCCAGGTCCAGTACGTCGGACGGGCCGCGTGGCAGCCAGCCGCGGAGCCGGGCCGACCAGGCCTCGCGCACGGCGGGGTCGCGCAGTCCGTGGTCCGGTTCGTCGTCGAAGGTGGCGGACTCGGCGTCCCAGTCGACGTCGGCCCATGTCTCGCGCTCACTGTTGCCCGTCATGTGCCCAGAGTGACACCTGCCACTGACAACGCCGGGCCCGAGCGTGACGACCGCCACTGAAGCCGCAGGCCAGGGCGTGACCGCCGCCACAGACAGGGGGCCATCGATGAGTCACGCTCCCGGGAACGGTCTACCCATACAACCGCGATACCCGGTAGGCCCAAGGAGGCAGTCATGCGTCGTGTGACCCTGCAGAAGCCCCTCAGGAAGTCGGATTCCCGCCGTGTACGGGAAGAGGCCGACGAACGCACCGCCGAGCGCCCAGAAGTCCGAAAAGACATCCAACGCACCTGGTGGCCGGACGGGTGACCCGTCCGGCCACCAGGTCGCCAGATCTCCAGATTTCTGGCGATGAGAACCCTCAGGGCGCCAGCCGCTTGCGGTAGTGGAGCCGGTCGTACGGCCCCTCCACGCGACGCTCCACGAGCTCGTACCCGTATCCGGGATAGAGCTTTTGGCTCTCCCACATCTTCGCGTTCGTCAGGAGCCTGACCTCGGCCAGTCCGAGCGCACGCGCGCGTGCGTCCACGAATGCGAGCAGCCGCCGCCCGATGCCCTGCCCGTGGGTGTCCGGGTGGACGGCGATGATGTCGAGGTACAGATGGTCCTCGTGGGCCTCCAGAACCAGGAGGCCCACGATCGGATCCCCGGTGACGTACACCCGCCCCGCCGCGATGTTCGCCGCGTGGTCCGCCTCCATCGGCACGGGTACCAGCCCGATGCGCTCGATGTAGGGCTGGAACGCCGCGTCGATCACGGCCTTCACGGCGGGCTCGTCACCGGCTTCGGCGAGGCGGATGTCGTCAGTCGTGCCTTCGGTCATAGCTACGTCATACCTGCGGTCGCCGGCCGGTCACACCCCGGACGAGGCCTCGGTCTTCTCGTCCGAGGTCGGGACTTTTGCCTCGGACGTCTCGAGCGACCTGTTGCGGCGGACGGACGAGAGGAAGGAGGCCGCGATCAGGAAGACACCGACCAGGCCGGTGATGATCTCGCTGATCTGGTGCTGGATGGTGATCAGCAGGATCGCGGCGAGGGCACCGATCGCGTAGTGGGCGCCGTGCTCCAGGTAGACGTAGTCGTCCAGGGTGCCCTGGCGGACCAGGTAGACCGTGAGCGACCGGACGTACATGGCGCCGATGCCGAGGCCGAGGGCCATCCAGAAGATGTGGTTGGTGATGGCGAAGGCGCCGATCACACCGTCGAAGGAGAAGGACGCGTCCAGGACCTCGAGGTACAGGAAGAGGAAGAACGCGGCCTTGCCGGCGAGACCGACCACCGAAACCGGCTTGCCCTCGGCTCTCGCCTTCTCCTCCTCCTCGTGTTCGTGCTCCTCTTCTTCTTCGAGCTTGTCCTCGAAGTATCCGGACAGGCCGCCCACGACCAGATAGGTGATCAGACCGGCGACGCCGGAGAGCAGTACCGTGGACGTCTTGTCCGCATGGCCCGTGCTGACATGCGCGTGGGTGGCGAAGGTCATCGCGGTCACGAGCAGGACGACGAGCGCGATGCACACCGACAGCATGTCGATCCTGCCGAGCTTGGCGAGCGGGCGCTCCAGCCACCCGAGCCACTTGATGTCACGGTCCTCGAAGACGAAGTCGAGGAAGATCATCAGCAGGAACATGCCGCCGAAGGCCGCGATCGCCGGGTGGGCGTCGGTGACCAGGTCCTCGTATCGGCCCGGCTCCTGGATGGCGAGCTGCACTGCCTCGATGGGGCCGACTTCGGCGCTGATGGCGACGATCACGACCGGGAACACCAGCCGCATACCGAACACCGCGACCATGATGCCGATGGTGAGGAAGATCCTCTGCCAGAAGGCATTCATCTTCTTCAGGATCCCGGCATTGACGACCGCGTTGTCGAAAGACAGCGAGATCTCGAGGATCGACAGGATCAGTACGATCCCGAACGCCTCCCAGCCCCACTGCCACGCGGCGAAGGCAAGGCCGGCCGCCGTGACGGCGAACGACCAGCCGAACGTCCTCAGGATCATCTACTGCGCCGCCTTCACCGCGAGGACCGGACAGCCGGCCCCCAGCAGGATCTGCTGCGCCTGGGAGCCCATGATCAGCTTGCCGACCGCGCTCCGGCGCCGGAGCCCGATCACCACCAGGGACACATCGGCCTGCTCCGCCAGTTCGACGATCTCCTCGGCGGCGTCGCCCCCGCCGAGCACCTGACGGATGTCGAACTCGATCTCCAGCGCGGCCAGGTCCTCACGGACATGGGCCAGATCGGGCTCTTGTGCGAAACGCGGGTCCGCGTAGGCGTCACCGCGCGAGGTGTTCACCACCAGCATCTTCTCGCCGCGCAGGCGGGCCTCGTCGATCCCCGCGCGCAGGGCGGCCTCACCCTCGGGTGAGGGTACGTATCCGACCAGTACGGTCATGTCTGCTCTTCCTCCCAGGCACTCTCAGGACTCTCAGCCGCTCTCAGGCACTTCGCTCACGCAGGGGACGTACGACGAACCGCCGGATCAGCGGCCAGGCGAGCACCAGCAGGATCGCCGTGTAGACCGCATAGGACACCGGCCCGCCCATCAGCCCGGACAGTTCGCCGCCCGACAGCTGCAGTGAGCGCCGTCCCTGCAGCTCGGCCCGCGGGCCGAGGATGACGCCGACGATCAGCGGCAGCACCGGCAGGCCGAACCGCCGCATCGCGAACCCGAGGAGCCCCAGCGCCAGCAGCACGAACAGGTCCAGGGGCTGGGCGTTGACGGCGTACGCACCCATCGACGCGAAGAACAGGATTCCCGCGTACAGATAGGGGCGCGGAATCCGCAGCAGCTTCGCCCAGGCGGGCGCGAGGGGCAGATTCAGCAGGAGCAGCAGCAGATTGCCGACGAACAGGCTGGCGATCAGCACCCAGACGAGGCTCGCCTCGCGCTCGAACAGCAGCGGTCCTGGCTGGATGCCGTACGACTGGAATGCCGCGAGCATGACCGCGGCGGTCGCGTTCGTCGGCAGCCCGAGGGCCAGCATCGGGACCAGGGTGCCCGCCGCGGAGGCGTTGTTCGCCGCCTCCGGACCGGCCACGCCCTCGATCGCACCCTTGCCGAACTCCTCGGGGTGCTTGGTCAGCCGCTTCTCGGTCGCGTACGACAGGAAGGTCGGGATCTCCGCACCGCCTGCCGGGAGCGCACCGAACGGGAAGCCGTACGCCGTGCCCCGCAGCCAGGGCTTCCACGACCGCTTCCAGTCCTTCTTGCCCATCCACGGCCTGCCGACCGGGATGATCTCGGCGGGCCTGCGCCGCAGATGCGCGGCCACCCACAGCGCCTCGCCGACGGCGAAGATGCCGACGGCCACGACGACCACGTCGATCCCGTCGGCGAGCTGGGGGATGCCCAGGGTGAGCCGTTGCTGTCCGGACACCGCGTCGATGCCGACCAGGCCGATGGTCAGACCCAGCAGCAACGAGACCAGGCCCCGGACGCGTGACGAGCCCAGCACCGACGTGACCGCGATGAACGAGAGCAGCATCAGGGCGAAGTAGTCCGGCGCACCCAGACTGACCGCGAACTCCACCACGATCGGGGTGACCAGCACCAGCAGCAGGGTGCCGATCGTGCCCGCCACGAAGGAACCGATCGCGGCGGTGGCGAGTGCCTGCGCGGCCCGGCCGGCCTTGGCCATCTTGTTGCCCTCGATGGCCGTCACCACCGAGGACGACTCCCCGGGCGTGTTCAGCAGGATGGAGGTGGTCGAGCCGCCGTACATGCCGCCGTAGAAGATGCCCGCGAACATGATGAACGCCTGCACCGGCTCCATGCCGTAGGTGATCGGCAGCAGCAGGGCCACCGTCATCGCCGGGCCGATGCCCGGCAGCACGCCCACGGCGGTGCCGACGAGGACGCCGATCAGCGCCAGCAGCAGGTTCATCGGGTCCATGACGTCCGCGAAGCCCTGCATGAGATTGTTCAGGTTGTCCATCACAGGATTCCTTGCAGCACACCGGCCGGGAGGTTTACGCCGAGCCCGATCGCGAAGGCGTAGAACGTGGTGAGGGACAGCGTCACCGCGATCAGCAGATTGCGGACGTAGTGCCGGTTCCCGAGGGCGAAGGCGGTGCCCCAGAAGAGCAGCGTGCCGCTGATCACCCAGCCGAGCGGTTCGATCAGCACCGCGTTCACCACGAAAGCGGCGATCAGCGTCAGTACGGTGCGCCAGTCGCTGCCGGTGGACAGGTCGACGTCCTCGCCGGCCTCCGGCTCACCGTGACCGCCCCGGGCGACGTCGAGCGCGTACAGCACCGCGACCACCAGGAGAAGCACACCCAGGAACAGCGGCACCGCGCGCGGCCCGACCGGGTCGGTGCTGCTGGTGACCTGCGCTATCCCGAACCCGTCCACGATGACGGCCGTGCCCAGCAGGGCGAGGAACGCGCACACACCGTACTGTGCGCGGTCCCCAGCCCCGGGCGGACGGGCGTCCTCCACCGTCCGTTCGTTCAGCTCGGAGCTCATGCCAGCCCGAGCTCTGCCAGCAGGTCGGCGACGGCCTTGTCCTGCTCCTTCAGGTAGGTGCCGAACTCGTCGCCTGTGGTGAAGGCGTCCGTCCAGCCGCGCTTGGTCAGCTCGGCCTTCCACTGCTTGGAGTCGTGCATCTTGGTCAGGGCGTCGATCCAGGTCTTCTTCTGCTCGTCGGTGATCCCCGGAGGGGCGACGATGCCGCGCCAGTTGGTGAAGACCAGGTCGATCCCGGAGTCCTTGAGGGTGGGGGCGCCCTTCACGGCGTCGATCGGCTTCTCGCTGGTCACCGCCAGCACCCGCACCTGTCCCGCCTCGATCTGGTCGAGGAACTCGCCGAATCCGCTGGCGCCGAAGGCGACCTTGTTGCCGAGGATGGCGGGCAGCAGCTCACCGCCGCCGTCGTACCCGACGTAGTTGACCTTCTTCGGCTCGATGCCGACGGTCTTCGCCAGCTGCATCGGGAGCAGGTGGTCGGGGCCGCCCGGCGAGGAGCCGCCGCCCACGGGCACCTTCTTGGGGTCCTTCTTCCACGCGGTGACCAGGTCGTCGATCGTCTTGTACGGGGAGTCCTTCGACACGACGATCGCGCCGGCCTCCTCGATCAGCCTGGCGAGCGGCGTGGTGTCGGTCAGCCCCGCCTCCGACTTCGAGGTGTACGCGGCACCGACGACCCCCAGCCCCATCTGCATGGCCAGCTTGCCGTTGCCCTTTTCGTTCACCAGGCGCTGCAGGCCCACGGTGCCGCCGGCGCCGGGCAGGTTGTACACCTGGATGCCGGACGCCACCTTGGAGTCCTGCATCACCTGGGAGACGGTGCGGGCGGTGACGTCGTAACCACTGCCCGGGGTGTTGGGCACCATGAGGCGCAGGCCGGTTGCGGGCTTGTCGGCCGCGCCCGCACTCCCCGATTCCTCCTTGTCCGCGGTGGCACCGCAGGCACTGGCAGCGAGCATCGACACGGTGGCAAGAGCGCCGAGAAGTGCGGCTCTGCGAGTTCTCATGGCTCATCTCTTTCGCTTGGGCGGGTCCGGCGCCATGATTGTGCGGTTCCTCGGACACCCCGTCTCCGTTGTGTGAGCATTGAAGGTTGAGTTCATAGTGGTCGTGACGTCCCGCCGCCATACGCTCGCCGGTGAGCTGCTGGTATTGCAGCTCGTCGGCGTCGTGGTCGTGCTCGTCGCGGTCGCCGCCGTCTCGCTGGCGCAGTCGAAGGCGACGTTCGACCGGGTCGAGGGCCGCCGGGTGACCGCCCTCGCCGAGGAACTGGCCGGAAACCCACTCATGCGCAGCCAGCTCGTCCGTCCCGCACCCGCCGAGACCCTCGCACCGCTGCTCCAGACCAAGCTCACCCCGGCGAACGTCACTTCCGTCACGGTCGCCGACGCCCACGGCCGGATCGTCGCGGCCACCAATCCCACGCTGGTGGGGACGCGGCTGCCGGTCGACGGGCCGAGCGTGTCGCAGGCGCGCGGCTGGTCGGGAGAGCTGCCGGTGGACGGGGTCCGCGAGCTGGTGGCCCAGGTCCCGGTGCTCGGCGAGAAAAAGCCCGACGTCGGCGAGCATCTCGGCACGGTCATGGTCGGACGGGCCTCGCCGACGGTCTGGCAGCGTCTGAGCGGCGCCTCGTCGTATCTGCTGACCTACCTCGGCATCGCGAGCGTGCTGGGGCTGGCCGGGTCCTGGCTGCTGGCCCGGCGGATCAAGCGTCAGACCCTCGGCCTCGAACCCCGCGAGATCGCCGGTCTCGCCGAGCACCGCGAGGCGATGCTGTTCGGTATCGCCGAGGGCGTGGTCGCGCTCGACCCGCAGCTACGGATCACACTGGTCAACGAGGTCGGCCGCAGACTCCTCGAACTTCCCGGGGACTGCGTCGGAATGAGCCTGGGCGACCTGGGGATCGCGGGCAGGCTGTACGACGTACTGGCCGGGACCGGCGGTGAGCAAGGCGCCGAACACGGCGCGGAACATGCCGCCGAACACGCTGCCGAACACGGTACTGAGCGGCGCGACGAGGTGGTCGTACGCCGGGGCCGGGTGCTGGTGATGAACCGGATGGACGTCACCAAGGACGGCCGTCGGCTGGGCTCGGTGACGACCCTTCGGGACCGTACCGAGCTGGCCCAGCTCGAACGCGAACTGGGGTCGTTCCGCAGCAGCACCGAACTGCTTCGTGCGCAGGCCCACGAGTTCTCCAACCAGCTGCACACCATCTCCGGACTCATCCAGATCGGCGAGCACGACGAGGTCGTACGTTATGTCCGTGCCCTGCGGAAACACCGTGAGTCGCTCGATCTGACCCTCACCAGCCGGGTCCGCGACCGGGCCGTCGCCGCGCTGCTCATGGCCAAGTCCGCGCTCGCGGCGGAGCGCAAGGTCAGGCTGCGGATCTCGGAACTCACGGCGTTGGAGAGGCTGGAGCCGATGGACGCCGCGGACGTGGCGACGGTGCTCGGCAATCTCGTCGACAACGCCCTCGACGCGGCTGCGGCCTGGGCATCGGCCTCCGCACACGAGGACGACGCCTGGGTGGAGGTCGAGCTGCGCCAGGACGCCTCGAGCGTGGAGATCGTGGTACGCGACTCGGGCCCCGGCGTGGCTCCCGAGCTCGCGCAGGAGGTGTTCTCCCACGGCTTCACCACGAAGGCCGCACAGGGCGGCGACCGGGGTATCGGCCTGGCACTCACCCGGCTGGTCTGCACGCGCAGAGGTGGCGAGGTGTCGGTGACCAATACAAAGCAGGGCGCCATGTTCACGGCCCGGATGTCCGTGGGGCAGTTGGCCGATCGTGAGACGGAGGAAGTCCGGTGATCGACGTACTGGTTGTCGAGGACGATTTCATGGTGGCGCGGATCCACCGCGGATTCGTCGACGGTGTCGAGGGCTTCCGTGTGGTCGGAACGGTGAACTGCGGGGAGCAGGCGCTCGCCGCCGTCGCCGAGTTGCAGCCCGACCTGGTCCTGCTCGACCTCTATCTGCCCGACATGTTCGGTCTGGACGTCATTCCCCGGCTGCGGACGGCGGGCCATGACTGCGATGTGCTCGTGATCAGCGCCGCCCGCGAGGCGGAGGCCGTCAGGGGCGCCGTCCGCCAAGGCGTGGTCGACTACCTGCTGAAACCGTTCGACGCCGACGACCTGAAGGAGCGACTGGAGCGCTACAGCGCCCGGCGCGGCAATCTGCACGCCGCCGTGGTCACCGGACAGGAGGACGTGGACCGGGCACTGGGCCGGGTGACGGCGCCGGCCCGGACACCCACGCTGCCGAAGGGGATGAGCGTGGAGACCGCGGAACTGGTCGAACGCGCACTGCGCACGGCCGACGGAACCTTGTCCGCGGCCGAGTGCGCGACCCGGGTCGGCATCTCCCGTGTCAGCGCGCGCCGCTACCTCGAGCACCTCGCCGTCACGGACCGGGCCGAGGTGTCGCTGCGCTACGGGCACGCAGGCCGGCCCGAGCGCCGTTACCAATGGCAGGCCTAGCCCGAGACAGAAGCGCAGGTGGTCGGTTTGGCGTGCGCCGGATCGAGGGCGTTGGCCACCTCGTGGTGGGCGATGCGGTCGAAGAGGCCGATCGCCACGTGCTCGGAGAGGTCGGCCGCGCACAGGTCCTGGAGCAGGACGTTGCGTACGTTCGGGCCGTCGAGGAACTGCGAACGGTACGGCGTGACCACCTCGTCGTACTTGGTGGCGATGACCGTGTAGTCGACGCCGGGCACCGTGTCGCCGCCCGCGTTGAGCTTGGCCAGGAAGGCGGAGCCGGCCGTCTGCTCGGCGAGGGACGGTGTGGTTTTGGACAGCAGGTCGCCGGCGCCGGGGAAGTACGGCAGCAGGTTGGTGAGGCCGTTCAGGGTGGTGCCGTGGTTGCTGGGCGCGAGGCCGACGAGGGCCTTCACCTTGGCGGCTCCGCCGAGGAACTTCAGGTAGTAGCGGGGCATCAGGCCGCCCTGTGAGTGGCCGACGAGGTCGGTCTCGGCGGCGCCGGTCGCGGTGAGCACCTTGTCGACGAAGGCCTGGAGTTGCTCTGCCGACTTGTCGATCGGGCCGAGGCCGTGAAAGAGGGGGACGCCGGGGAGTTGGCCGTAGTCGAGCGAGAAGACGCAGTAGCCGCGCTTCTTCAGATACGGCGCGAGGGCCAGCCAGTTGTCGACGGAGTTCCCGAAGGTGCCGTGGACGAGGACGACGGGGCGGGGGTGGGTGGCGGAGGGCTTGCAGGAGTAGTTGTTCCAGCCCGAGCTGGAGGCGGCCTTTGCCTGTGCGGTGGCGGAGGGGGTGACGAGGACGGCGGCGGTCAGCAGCAGCGCGGCCAGAGGTCTGGCCACTCGCTTCCAGGGCAGCATCGAGTGATCTCCTTGCGGCTCAAGGGAGTTGCGACGACGTACGCCCTGTGATCCGGATCACGAGGATGCTGTTCACTTGTCAAGTTACGATCGAGTAGTGCAACTGTGAAGTACGCGTCAGCAAAAACTTCCAGTGATAGCTGACGACCAGCCCGACGCGCACTGACGAAACGTCACCAAACAGGCTTGATGGGCCCGGAGGGCGCGATACGCACCAACCGCTCCCGCAGCGCACGCACTTCACGTTCGCCGAGCAGCTCGACCCACGGCCGCACAGCCTCCGCCGCCGCTTCCTCCGCGGCCCGAGTGCAGGCCCACCCCTGCTCGGTCAGCACCACAAGCCGGGCACGCGCGTCATCGGGATGGGGCCTGCGCTCGGCGTATCCCTTGCGCACGATCTCGTCGACGAGCTGACTCGCGGCCTGCTTGGTCACACCCAGATGGGCGGCAATCTCGGTGACCGTCGCACCATCCGGGGCAAGCCGGGTGAAGGCGAACCCGTGCGCGGGCCGCAGCCCCTCGAAACCGCGGGCCTCCACCCCGTCATGGATGCGCTGCGTGAGCCCACCGGCGACGGCGAGCAGGGCGGCGGACAGGGCCATGGCCTCGGAGTTCTGCACGCACGCATTCAAACACCTTGACGAACTGGTCAAGCTGCTTGACCATAAGTATGTAGTCAAGCAGCTTGACCATCTATCCGGAGGCCGCCACCATGCCCGTAGTCCGCTCGTCCGAAGCCGTGACCCACGAGATCCACGGCGCTCGATTCGTCTCGTACGCCACTCCCCGCACCGGAAGCAAAGAACTGTGCGCCTGGCGGGGCGAGATCCCCGCCGGGACCAAAGCCCCGGCGCACACCGTCAACCGCGAGGAGATCTTCCACCTGCTCGAAGGCGAACTCCTCATCACCCTCGACGGCTGCACCGAACACATCGCCCCGGGCGACACCGTGATCATCAACCCAGGCGCCACCCTCCGTGTCGAGAACCCCACCGACCGGACCGCGGTCTCCTGGGTCACCACCTCGATCGGCCTGGAGGCGGCACTGGCCGACGGGAGCAGGATCACCCCACCCTGGGCCAACTGACCGCCCCGCAAAGAGCACTGTGCATCGTGAAGTTGCTGGTCACGGGGTCTGGTGTGCGCGGGGTTCGGGATGCTCGTGCTGGTCGTGGGCGGATGACTGCGGTGAAGATCGTCGGTCACCGGGAGGTCGGCGATGGCACCGAGTCCGGCCTCGCAGAGATGACGGGTGATGCCGTTGTGGCGGGCGGTGGTGATCTCCGAGGACCGCCCGGGGCGCGCGGCGGAGATCCAGACCAGTCGGCCGCGGGTGTCGGTGATGCCGAGGAACAGCAGGCCGTGGGACTTGTGTTTCCCGCTGTAGTTGCGCCAGTTGTCCGGGCCGGTGCGGCGTTGGGTGCGCACAAGGGTGCCGTCGAGCAGGACGGCATGACCGCCCTTTCGGATGACGCTGAGGCTGCGCCGTCCACGGCGGTGGACCACACCGCGTACGAGCAGGAGCCAGGAGTGGAAGACGGTGTGGGCGCAGGCGTCGTGGGAGTCGTCGAAGAAGGCGAGGTCGACAAGACCGGTGCCGTCATCCAGCGTGCTGAAGATGACCCGCTTGCCGGAGCGGATCGGCGGGGTCTGGGTGGCGGCCTTGGCACCCGCGACCAGACCGCCTCGCCGTGCCGCGCCTCCCGCAGCCGGCGCGCCGTGACCACGCCCAGCTCCTCCAGGAACTCCCGGTGATCGTCCATCAGATTGCGCGAGGCGTCCATGGACAGCACCCCCAGCTCGGCACTGAGCTTCTCCGCGTCGTCAAGGTCGGGCAGCCCGGCGGAGGCGGTTTTCCGCCCACCGGACAAGGGGAGTTGAGCCCCGCGCCCGCCGCGCACGCCCCGGTGCAGCCACGGCCTGGCTGGGCGAACGCACCGCCACTCGCGCCGACGACCGGCTCCCCGATGCCGCCCCGGAGGACCGTAAGCGCGGGGGCTACTACCGAGGGGCGCTTCTGACGGCGACCTCGATCAGGACCGACCCATCCGAGCTCGCGGAGAGCCTGATGACGCGAAGAAGCCTCGGACAGGTCCGGCCAAGGGATGTGCCAGCAGCATGTGTGGGCACCGCACACCTCTCGGTGGGAAAGCCACGTCCGTCTCCTCCTCCATGGCGGAGAAGAACATGCGGCCCTGGGACGACTGCCGCGATGTCGACCACTCGTAGTCCCGGCACGGCGCGAGGGCGGTGTGCACCGCCTCGCGTCCGAGTCCTCTGCCCTGCCAGTGGGCGGCGACGGCGATGCTGTCGATGTAGCCGAGCCGACAGGGGTGGCAGACCTGGTAGTCGAGCGGCCGACCTGCCCGCCTGCGCGGTCCAGCACACGTACGGCCTGACTACCCGCGGGCACCGTCGCGGCCGTACGCTCCACTCGCGCCCCGGGCAGCTGCGCCGGACCGATCACCTGGCTCGCGCGATGTCGGCCGCATCCTGTTTGAAGGCCCATTCCATCTTCGGCTCCATGGCGAAGCGGAAGATCCGCTGTACGGGTGGGGTGCACAGCGCGGTGATCACGGCCGCGGCGACGAGCGTGACGGTGATCTCGCCGAGCGGCTGGTGGATCCAGTCGGGGCCGTACCAGTCCCAGAAGCGGGAGCCCTGGGCGAGGAAGCCGTGCAGCAGGTAGCCGTACAGCGTGCCCGCGCCCAGCACGGTGAACCACATCTTGCGCCGGGGCACCCAGGCGAGGAAGCACGCGACCAGGATCACCGAGCAGCCGAACAGGGCCAGCGTCATGACGGCGCCGGTCCAGCCGGGTGCGGCCAGTTCCTGGGCGCTGTCGCGGCGGTAGAACCAGGCGGCGTTCATCCGCGGAGCCGCCCAGTAGGCGATGGCCAGCGCTCCGGCGAAGACCGGCACCGAGAGGAGGCGCACCTCCCGGCGGCGCACCAGCTGGAAGTGTTCAGGCTTCAGGAGCAGCCCGAGAACGAAGAAGGGCAGGAACTGCAGGACACGCTGCAGGTCGAGATCGTCGCCGATGTCGGGCGAGATCGAGGCCAGGGCGGCAATGGCGAGCGACAACGGCAGCGGCCAGCGCACGACCTTCCACAGCGGGGTGGTCAGCCGCCAGACGAACAGTGCCACCAGGAACCAGGTCAGGTACCAGGGGTCGAGCAGGCTGACCGGGTACGTCGGGTCATCGCCCGCCCACCGCTTGAAGAACGTGTAGGCGACCTCGAAGAGCACGTACGGCACGGCGATGCCGGTGACAAGGCGCCTGATCCGGTCCGGACTGGCGTCGAAGCTGCGCGAGAAGTAGCCGGAGATGACGATGAACGCCGGCATGTGGAAGGTGTAGACGGCGATGTACAGCGCGGCAGCCGCCCGGCTGTCATCGCGCAGCGGCTCCCACGCGTGCCCCATCGCCACCAGCACGATCGCCAGGTACTTGGCGTTGTCGAAGAACGCGTCCCGCTGCCTGACGGGCTTCGCCGCCTCCGCGGGGGCAGCGGTGCCACTCGTAGGGGGCTTCGTGTGCGGAGGCGGCGGTTGTGCCTGCCGTTCCGGGGCGGCCACGGCTCGGTTGGCCGAGCGCGCGATGTCATTCACTGGCCCTCCCGAGACAACCCCGACCCGTGATCTCACGTCTTACGTCAAATGCGGGTGCTGCGTCAGCGCAAAACATTCGCAGCACCCTAGTCACACAACTTCACTCCCGTACAACCCTGCTGGATACGGGACTGCGTACGCCGGACCGTCCGGCGCGAGAGCGCACACAGGACGGCCCGGCGGTCACGCGGCCGCCGGGGTCGGGCCGACCAGCTCCGTCAGGACGTCCTCCATGGTGACGAAGCCGAGCACGGTGCCCGTCTCGCCGGTGACCGCGGCCAGGTGACTGCCATCGGCCCGCAACGCGGTGAGGGTGTCGTCCAGCGGCGTGTCGATGCGGACCTTGGTGACGGGATGCAGGGCGGTCCGCGGGAAAGGCTGGTCCCGGTCGGCGATGCCGAGGGTGTCCTTGATGTGGAGGTAGCCGAGCAGGGCCTTGTCCGGGCCGGTGACGGGGAAGCGGGAGAAGCCCGCCCGGGCGGCTGTCCGCTCCAGCTCGGCCGGGGTGATCGCGTGGTCGACGGTGTGCATCTGCTGAGCCGGGACCAGGATCTCGCCGACTGGGCGGGTACCCAGCTCCAGGGCGTCGCGCAGACGCTCGCCGTCTTCCGGTGAGAGCAGCCCGGCCTGACTGGAGTCGAGCACCATGCGGGCGAGCTGATCGTCGGTGAAGACGGCCTCCACCTCGTCCTTCGGTTCGACCCTCAAGAGCTTCAGCAGGGCGTTGGCGAAGGCGTTGATGCCGAAGACGAACGGCTTCAACGCCCGTGTGAGGGCGACCAGCGGCGGGCCGAGCAACAGCGCGGTCGGCACCGGCGCGGCGAGGGCGATGTTCTTCGGGACCATTTCGCCGATCAGCATGTGCAGGTACGTCGCCACGGTGAGCGCGATGACGAACGCGACCGGGTGGACTAGGGCGTGCGGGATGTGGGCCGCCTCGAAGCCGGGCTCCAGCAGGTGCGCGATGGCCGGTTCGGCGACCGCGCCGAGCACCAGCGAGGAGACAGTGATGCCGAGTTGGGCGGTGGCCATCATCGCGGAGATGTGCTCCAGGCCCCACAACGTCATCCGGGCGCGCTTGTTGCCTTCCTGGGCGCGGGGTTCGATTTGACTGCGGCGCACCGAGATCAGGGCGAACTCTCCGCCGACGAAGAACGCGTTGGTCAGTAGCGTCAAGGCGCCGATGGCCAGTTGCAGAACGGTCATCGGGCGGCCTCCTGCCGGTCCTGACGGGGCACCTGGACCGGCGCCATGATGCGTACGCGGTCGGCGCGGTGGTGCTCGACATCGAGGACGTCGAGGCGCCAGCCATCCAGGTCGAGCGCGTCGCCCTTGGCCGGGATCCGCGCCAGGCGGGTGGCGACCAGGCCGGCCACCGTCTCGTACGGGCCTTCGGGCGCGGCGAGTCCTATCTCGGTCAGCTGGTCGATGCGCACACTGCCGTCCGCCTCCCAGGCCGCGCGGCCGCCCTCGGCGGCGGGGGCGGGCAGCAGGTCAGGCACCTCGATCGGGTCGTGCTCGTCGCGGACCTCGCCGACGACCTCCTCGACGATGTCCTCCACTGTCGCCACGCCCGCCGTGCCGCCGTACTCGTCGATGACGACGGCCATGGTGCGGGCCGTCCGCATCCGTTCCAGGAGCCGGTCGGCAGGCAGGCTGTCGGGCACCAGCAGCGGGGCGGTGGCCAGCTCGGTGACCGGCGTGACGGCCCGCTTCCCGGGCTCCAGGGCCAGCACGTCACGGATGTGGACCGTCCCGACGACCTCGTCCAGGCTGTCGCGGTAGACCGGGAAACGGGACAGACCCGTCGCATGGGTCAGATTGGCGGCGTCAGCGGCCGTCGCGTGCGCTTCGAGGGCGCGGACGTCGACGCGCGGGGTCATCACGTTCTCGGCGGTCAGCTCGCTCAGGTGCAGTGTGCGCACGAACAGCTCGGCGGAGTCCGCCTCCAGGGCGCCCTCGGCGGCCGAGTGCTGGGCGAGGGCAACGAGTTCCTCGGGGCCGCGGGCGGAGGCCAGCTCCTCGGCGGGCTCCAGTCCGAAGCGGCGCACGAACCGGTTGGCGGTGTTGTTGAGGTGGCGGATGAACGGGCCGAACGCGGCCGTGAAACCGCGCTGCGGGCCCGCGACCACCTTGGCGACGGCCAGCGGACGGGAGATCGCCCAGTTCTTCGGCACCAGCTCGCCGACCACCATCAGGACTACGGTGGAGACGACCACGCCCAGCACGGTCGCCACGGACGAGGCCGCACCGCCCAATCCTGCCGCCTCCAGGGGCCCTCGGAGGAGCGCGGCGAGCGACGGCTCGGCGAGCATGCCGATCACCAGCGAGGTGACCGTGATGCCCAGCTGGGCACCGGACAGCTGGAACGTCAGCCGCCGCACCGCCTTCAGCGCGCCCTCGGCGCCGCGCTCGCCCCTCTCGGCGGCCCGCTCCAGGTCACCGCGCTCGACGGTGGTCAACGAGAACTCGGCCGCCACGAACAGCGCGCACGCCAGCGTGAGCAGCAGGGCGAGCAGAAGCAGCAGGATCTCGGTCACCGTGCCACCCCCGCTCCCTCACGCACATACGGCGGGCAGGTCATGGCACGGCTGGTACTGGGAGGCTCACCCATTGCGGGACATCGCTCCTTCTCGGCTCGGAGGGTCGGGCAGACCCTCGGGGGTCGGGAGGGCTGACAGACCCTCCGAGTCATCGTAAAAGACGGGCAAAGCTTCCTGGTCATGTCCATTGCCGACCTGACGGGCGGCTTTTTTCGGACTTTCCCGCCACGGGCTTCGGGAAGCAGCCTGGACCGACCCCGAGAACCCTATGCTTCTACTCGGCTGTAGAGGGAGAACGTGACGGCTTCCCGGGTTGTTCCCATGCACCCGCACGCCCATCCGCCCCCTCATCACGAGAAACACACGCACATGAAGGAGTGGACGCCGCGATGGTGTTCAAACGGCTGCTCGGCTCGCTCGGCGTGGGCGGGCCCACAGTGGACACGGTCCTCGACCCGGGCTCGGCCCTGCCCGGCACCGCACTGTCGGGCCAGGTCCATCTCAAGGGCGGCGACGCCGACTTCGAGATCGAGCACATCACCCTGGAGCTGGTGGCACGGGTCGAGGCCGAACACGAGGACGGGGAGAGCGAAGGCGCGGTCGTCTTCGACCGGTTCAGCGTCGGCGGCGGCTTCCGGCTGGCCGCGGGCGAGCAGCACAGCGTGCCGTTCAGCGTGACGTTGCCCTGGGAGACCCCGATCACCGAGCTGTACGGGCAACCGCTGGGCATCGTGCTCGGTGTGCGCACCGAGCTGGCGGTGGCCGGCGCGAAGGACAAGGGCGACCTCGACCAGCTCACGGTGCGCCCGCTGCCCGTGCAGGAGGCGATCCTCGAAGCCCTCGGCCAGCTCGGCTTCGGCTTCAAATCCGCCGACCTGGAGTACGGCCGCATCGGCGGCACCGGGCAGCAACTGCCCTTCTACCAGGAGATCGAGCTCACCCCGGCGACGCAGTACGCGCACGTCGTCAACGAGATCGAGCTGACCTTCCTCGCCGCACCGGGCGGCATGGAGGTCGTCCTGGAGGCCGACAAGCGCGGCGGCTTCTTCTCCGAGGGGCACGACGCCCTCACTCGCTTCACGGTCGCTCACCACGATGTCGAGCACCGGGACTGGAACACGGAAGTTGACGGCTGGATCCGGCAGTTGGTCGAGCACCGAGCCTCGTACGGATCGCACGCCGCGTACGGCCACAGCGGCCACCACGGGCACCACCACGACAGCCATCGCTCCGGCCCCGGTATGGGCACCGCCGTCGCTGCCGGCGCGGCGGGGCTCGCGGTCGGCGTTGTCGGCGGCATGGTCGCGGCCGAAGTCGTCGACGAGGTCGGCGACTTCTTCGAGGGCGACGAGGAAGAGGAAGAGTGATCGGCGAGAGGGTGAAGTCCGAGGCGCTTCGCCCCTCCCTCGTCACCCCACCCTGATAACTTCTACGTTGCTGTAGAAGAATGCGGCTGTCCGGGCCACTACGGGGCCCGAACCCACCTCTGACACGTACGGAGTTCTCATGGCCCTGTGGGACCGCATCAAGGATTCTGCATCGACGATGCAGACCCAGCTGATGGCGAAGAAGAACGACCTCAAGAGCGGCGCCTTCCGCGACGCCAGCATGGCGATGTGCGCGCTGGTCGCGGCCGCCGACGGCACCATCGACCCGGCCGAGCGCCGCCGGGTGGCCCAGCTCATCGCCACTAATGAAGTACTGCAGAACTTCCCCGCCGACGACCTCCAGCGGCGCTTCGACGACAACCTCAACAAGCTGGTCGCCGACTTCGACTTCGGCAAGGTCAGCGTCCTACAGGAGATCGCCAAGGCGAAGAAGAAGCCCGCCGAGGCGCGTGCCGTGATCCAGATCGGCATCGTCATCGGCGGCGCCGACGGCGACTTCGACAAGACCGAGCAGGCCATCGTCCGCGAGGCATGCTTCACCCTCGACCTGCCGCCGCACGAGTTCGACCTCTGACCGGAGCACCGCGCGTATGCCGGGCCGCTGCCCTTGGGACAGCGGCCCGGCATGTCGTCTTCGACGGGAGCCGCCTGAGGCACGGTCAGGTCAGACGGCGGCGGATCCACCAGGCGCAGAACCCGACCAGAGCTACGGCAAGGCCGAGGTAGAACCCGGTCTCGGCCCACTGCAAGGGCCAGAAGTTGCCGGCCGGCTGATAGACGACCTGTTGCCGGTAGCAGGCCTTGGTCAGGGCGGCGGCGCAGTCCGCCATGGATGGGCAGTCGGTGAATGAGGAGGGCAACGGGGCCGGGTGGCCGGACGCGTTGACGGTCTGTTCGGAAAGGATCCAGGCGCCGGGTTGGCCGAAGTCCACCTCGCGCACGGAGTCGACGCCGATCTGCACCGGTTTCGCCTCGGTGAACGACAGGGTGGCCTGGACGGAGGCGGCCAGGTGGGACCGGACCCACAGGGACATGGCGATCTGGACGGCGGCGTAGGTCGCGAGGGTGGCGGCCATCGCCGGCACGGTGCGACGGATGAGGACACCGAGGGTGACGCCGAGGAGGAAGGCGAAGGCGGCATAGCCGATGGGGACGACGCCCCGCGCGCCGAAGACCAGAGGGTCGATGCGCGGGTAGAAGGGGTCAGCGCCGGTTCCGCCGCTGTTGACGGCCTGGTCGATCGGCCGCTCCACCAGGTCACCGCGAGACTCGCCACTGCGGCGGCAGCCATGGTGGCCAGGCCGGTGAGCCCGAGCTTGGTCGCCAGCCAGCGGGTGCGGCTGATGCTCTGGTTCCACGCCAGGCGGTAGGTGCCGGTCTCCAGCTCGCGGGTGATCAGCGGTGCGCCCCAGAACATGCCGATGACGACCGGTAGCAGGAAAACGACCGCGAGGCCGAGGTAGTACACGCTCTGATCGGCACTGGTGATCCGACCGAACAGGCCGTCTCCGACGGTGTCGTAGAGGCCGGCCAACTGCGGGCCGGTGACCGCGAGGAGCGCGGCGAGAAAGGCCAGCGCGGCGAACACCACCGCGGCCTGGGTGCGGAACTGGCGCCAGGTCAGCCACCCTCGGCGCCCTGGCGCTCTTCATCGCCCTGCTCATGTTCGCCGTCACCCGCTGAACGGCGCCCTGAGTACGCGAGCACAGCCCCGGAAACCGCTCACAAGATCCCCTCTCAGAGGTGCGTCCTCACAGGGGCGTCGCGGCGTGCAGGATGAGCACCATCGTCACTGCGGAGTTCGCGGACGACAGCGCGGACACCGCGGTCCCCGCAGCCGCACCCCAGGCGGCGAGGCCCACCGAGGTGAAGACCGACGGCCAGCTGCGCATCGCGGGCGGAGGGCCGAGCAGGGCGGCCACCCGGCGCGGCACCGGGCCAGGCGCGGCAAAACCCGCGAGCGTGGGCACCGGAGTGCCCCGGGAGACCAGGGCCGCCTTGCCGATCGCGCATGCCACGGCCCTGCGGCTACCGACCGCCTGCGCCGCCTCCTCGTCCGCCCACCGCTCCGCGGTGTAGGACACGGCCGTACGCAGCGGCCGCAGGAACGGGTTGGCGCGCGCGGCCAGCTGGACGGCGAGCAGGAACCGGTGGTGCCGGGCGGCGAGATGGGCACGCTCGTGGGCGAACAGAGCGCGCCGCTCGGCCGGTTCGAGACAGGACAGCAGGGCGGTGGTCACCACCACCCGGTCCCGTCGCCCGCCGGGGAGGGCGTAGGCGTACGGCACCTCGTCGGGCAGTACGGCCACCTCCGTGCCCGGCAGGCCGGCCAGGGCCCGGTGGGCTCGGCGGCGCACCCGCCCATGCCGCCAAAGGGACCGGCCGCACGTCAGTAACACCGCCAGCAGCGCCGGAATGGCCAGCTTTCCGGCGACCTCGTCGTACGGCACCGCCTCGCGCACCTCGGGGTCCGACCAGCCGTCGGGCAGCGGGTTGCCGGGCAACTGCGCCGTGCCGACCACCATCAGCAGCCCCAGACACACGGTGCTGCACACCCCCATCACCACGGCCAGCCCGGTCAGCAGCCGAGTGGCGGTCCGCGGATGCAGCCGCTGCTCGGCCAGGCGCGCGACCGGCCAGGCCGTCAACGGCAGGACCAGCGGCAGAAAGACGAACACCCCCATGAGGCTTCAGTCTTCCCTCTCGTCCTTGGCTCGACTCAGCAGTTCGCGCAGCAGCCGCTCGTCGTCCAGTCCGAGGCCGGTGACGAAGCTGGCCAGCACCGCCTCCCGGTCGCTTTCCGCGTCGAGCACCTTGCGCATCCTGTGCGCGGCCAGACCCGCCTGGTCCGAGGCGGGGGTCCACGCGAAGGACCGTCCGGCGCGCTCGCGGGTCACCGCGCCCTTGGCCAGCAGCCGGGTCAGGATCGTGATCACCGTCGTATAGGCGAGGTCGCCACCCAGCCGCTCCTGCACCCACCCAGCGCTCGCCGGGCCGTCCGCCTCGCTCAGGGCCGACAGGACGAGCGCCTCCAGTTCACCCTGCCCCCGCCGCCGGGGACGCTGCCGCTGATCCGTCACGCCCTGTCTCCCTTACGCCGACCCCGAATTCACGGGCGGTCCATCGTATCGACGACCCACAGCCGGCCACCGCACCGCGACCGGTACTCCGCCGCCCCTCACCACAACATCTACATAATTGTAGAAGCTAGGCTGCCCGGACAACTTCCGTGCCGCACCGACGGCAACGACACAAGGAGAGACGGTAGACATGGGCGTCATCGCATGGCTGGTTCTGGGACTTCTCGCCGGGGCCATTGCCAAGGTCGTCCTGCCCGGGCGCGATCCGGGCGGACTCATCGGTACGACGGTCATCGGCATCGCGGGGGCCTTTCTGGGCGGCTGGCTCTCGGCGAGGTTCCTCGACCGGCCGGTGCAGCGGGAGTTCTTCGACGCCGCTACTTGGGGCTCGGCCATCGCGGGCGCACTGGTCCTGCTGATCGGCTACCGCATCTTCTTCGGCAACTCCCGTGACTGACCGGCCACTTCGCTGCGCCCACCATTTCTCGGCCATACGCGACACGGCCGGCCTCCGAAGGCCGCGTAAAACCTGCCTCGTTTTCTACAGTGTTGTAGATTTTTATCCCCGGGTCCCCCGGGCCCTGACCTGACGCAGCGAGAAGGAGTACACAGTGGGAGTTTCCCTGGCCAAGGGTGGCAATGTCTCGCTCAGCAAGGAGGCGCCGGGTCTGACCGCCGTACTGGTCGGTCTGGGCTGGGACGTGCGCAGCACCACCGGCACCGACTTCGACCTCGACGCATCCGCCCTGCTGCTCGACGCCTCCGGCAAAGTGCTCTCCGACCAGCACTTCGTCTTCTACAACAACCTGACCAGCCCGGACGGTTCGGTCGAGCACACCGGCGACAACCTCACCGGCGAGGGCGAGGGCGACGACGAGGCCGTCAAAGTGAACCTCGCCACCGTGCCCGCCGAGATCGACCGAGTCGTCTTCCCGGTCTCCATCCACGACGCCGAGAACCGCGGCCAGAGCTTCGGCCAGGTCCGCAACGCCTTCATCCGCGTCGTCAACCAGGCCGGCGGCACGGAAATCGCCCGCTACGACCTCTCCGAAGACGCCTCCACCGAGACGGCCATGGTCTTCGGCGAGCTCTACCGCAGCGGCGCGGAGTGGAAGTTCCGCGCGGTCGGTCAGGGTTACGCGTCCGGCCTGGCCGGGATCGCCTCCGACTTCGGCGTCAACGTCTGACACAGGCAGCCCGCCCCCGGGCCTGATCCCCGGGGGCGGGCCCGGCACCCTCGTCCAGCGCCGCAGCGCCCCTACCCGTCAGGAGACCATGTGGCCGACCCCTCTGGCCTCCGCCCGAGGGCCGCGCGGACTTCGAAGCCATATTGCGCCTGGCGCTGCCGAACTGGCCCGCTACACCTCACCGGCGGCGGCAAGCACACCGCCCTGATCATGGCCAAGGTCCACCGCACCGGTGGCAGCTGGCGGATGAAGGCCATCGGCGAACCCGCCACCGGCCGCACCTTCCAGGACCTGCTGCCGTCCATCGCACCCCACCTGTAGACAAGGGCTGCCCGCCCGCCTCCCCCCGATGCGGCTACGCGAGGAACTGACCATGAACTACGGGATCTTCATCGGCTACACCTTCACCCCGGCCTGGCTGGCCAAGTCCGGCAAGGAGAGGGAGCAGTTCCAGCAGGAGCACATCGCGCCGGTCATTGCCAAGTACGCCGACCGGCTGACTGTCCAGCACTACGACGCCGAGGCGTTCTCCGCGCAGCCGACGGACTTCGCCTTCGTCCAGACCGAGGACCTGCGCGCCTACTACTTCTTCATCGAGGAGCTGCGGGACTCCCCCCTGTTCGCCGACGGCTACGCGCAGATCAACGTCATCCACGTCGGCATGGCCGACGCCTACCGGCAGTACGAGGAGGAGGTCCACGGTGACGGCAGCGACGCACGCTGACACCCGCGCCCGGCTGCGCGACATCTACGCCGGGGCCCATGAGCAGACGCTGCACCCCAACGCACTGGGATGGCCCGGCCGCCCGGATGAGCGGGAGCTGGAATTCATCTCACGCGTGGTCTTCGACCGGCCCGGCATGGCACGCGAGGGCTGCGCCTACCTGGTCAAGGAGCTGGCGCAGCTGGCCGAGATCGAGCGGCACCTGTCGGCCGTCTTCGGGATCATCACCTCGCAGCTCGGGGCGGACACCTCGCCGATCAGCGCGGGCTACGACCTGCACCACGCCCTCAGCTGCTTTGCCGCCGAGGAGTACCTGCACGCCGACTTCTTCTACCGCTACGTACGGGAACTGGCCGGCGAGGACGTCAAGCTCGCCGACTCCCGCTTCTCCGAGCGGCTGGCCCTCTACCAGGCAGACGACTCCCCGTACGTGAAGCTTGCGGCGATGTGCATGGCCGCGTACATCGGGGAGTCCGTCATCACGGTGTTCGAGAAGCGCACGGCCCATCTCGATCCGGGGCGCGAGCACTTCCTCACCAAGCTGCTGTGGGCGCACGGCATGGACGAGGCCCGGCACGTACAGGTCGACCATGTCGTACTCGAACACATCATGCCGTCCTTCAGCGAGGCCGAACGACGGCGCGCCTTCGAGATCTTCGCCGGCACCGAGGACCACAACTTCGAACTGGCGGGCCGCTTCAAGCAACTGATCCTGGACGTCTTCAGCGTCGACCACACCGTGGACAACCCAGCCTGGGACATGCAGCTGCGTCTCACCTCGGCCTTCCGCCAGGCGATGACCGACACCTGGCCCCCGTCCCCCGTGGAGGAGCGGCTCGACGACGAGACCCGGAAGCTGCTGCGCGATTTCGCCGGCGCCGACCGCGTCCCCCGGCCCCCGAAGCAAGGTCGTGATCCCGCCCTCGCGGGCGGCATCGAATGGGTGCATGCGAGACCTTCTCCGCGCGACCACAACCGGGGGACCACGGCCTGGGCACCCCGCCCACCAGCACCAGCAACCCGGCGCACGCGCCTACCCGCACGCTGGGGCGGTCGTCCACGGCCTTGACAGCCCCAGCCCTCATGGGTGCGGAAACAAGGAGCGGCAGACGAGTCGGGCTGTACGCCGAGTCTTCAGTCCAAAACGCAACGGCATCGAACCCCCGGCGAGGTGCGCAGCAGTCAGTCGGCCAGAGTCGCTGGGCGGATGGCCCAGGGTCCAAAGCGGCGGCGGGCGCGGTCGGCGGCAGCTTCGGCCACGCGGGCGCGATCGTCGCCCGGATCCATGGAGAGTTGGCGGTAGGCGCTGTCGGCCGGCAGTAGGGCGTCGGCACGGATCACGAAGGCGCGAACTCTCGCCCGCTGCAGCCCAAGGGAGTTCAGCAAACCCAGGGCGGTTGCCGCGAGGGCGGGTGAGTGGTTGGTGGGTTCCGGCAGCGTGCGCGTACGTGTGGTGGAACTGCTGTCGGCGTACCGCACGGTGAGGGTGAGCCGGCTGGTGATCTGGCGTTCGCCGCGCAGGCGTTGGCCTGTCTGGTCGGCGAGCCCCAGGACTGCTCGGTGATGCTGTGCCGGGTCAAGACAGTCCCGCTCCAGCGCCAGCTCGGCGACCAGATGCGCCGCAGGTTCCACCGGGGTGACCGGGCGTGGGTCGTGTCCACGGGCGCGCTCGGCCAGCAGCCGGGCGGGACCTGCACCGAGCAGTCGCTGCAGGGTTCCGGCGGGCAGATCGACGACCTGCCCGATGGTATGCAGGCCGTATCTGCGTAGCGTCTCCGCTGTGGTGCGGCCGATCCCGGGCAGGGCAGTGACCGGCCGCGGATACAACCAGTCGGCCGCTTGCCCCATGGGAACCCAGGTGGTGTCTCCCGGTGCAGAGGCGTCGGCGGCCATGGCCGCCAGCATGCGGTTGCCCGCGAGCCCGGCGCTGCTGTCGATGCCGTACAGCGCCTTCAGTCTAATCTTCGCCAACTGGACCACGTTGCAGGGAGACAGATCGAAGTACCGGAGCGCCGATGTCAGGTCCAATTGCACGGCGTTGGGCGGGACGGCCTGGACGTGAGGCGTGACGCCAGACATCAGTTCGATTACATCGGCGTACTGATCCCCGGTCAGCACAGCGTGCAGGTAAAGGTGGGCAATGTGCCGGTGCCGCGTGGTCATCTCGTTCATCCCGCGCTCCCGGGGCTGCGGTGGCCGAACTTCTTCAGGTCGGCGGAGCGGGTGCCGGCGGGCTGGAGGTCGGCGTAGGGGTGGAGGCGGGCACCGGTGGCGCCGTTGGCCAAGGTGCGCTGCGGCTGGGCGGGGGTCGGGTGCGGGCGGCTCTCGCCGAGGAGGGCGAGGGCGGCCTCGGGGCCGTTGTCGCGGCGGGCGGCGGCGATCTCGTCCAGGTCCCAAGCCATGGTGCCGACGACGGTACGGCGGGTGCCGCGCACCTGGACCGTGCCACGCACCAGCAGCAGCCCGCTGTGGAAGACGGTGTGCGCGCAGGCGGGATGGGAGTCCTCGAAGAAGGCCAGGTCGACCAGGCCGGAGCCGTCCTCCAGGGTGACGAAGATGACGCGCCGACCGCTGGCGATCGGCGGGGTCTGGGTGGAGGCCCGTACACCGGCGACGAGGACCTGCTGCCCGGCGCGCAGGCTGGCCAGGTGCGCCGCGTCGGTCGCGCCGATCTCCCGCAGGAGGCGGTGGTGGTGCTCCATCAGGTGCTTGGAGACGTCGATGCCCAGAGTGCTCAATTCCGCGCTCATGGCTTCGCGTCCGGTCATCTCCGGCAGGCCGCTCGGCTCTGCTCCGCCAACAGCGCCCGCGCCGATGGGCAGTTGCCCCTCGTGCGCAGAACGGGTGCGGGACTGCCGGTGCAACTCGGCGATCTGGAGCAGAAGATCACGCCGAGTGAGGCGGCCGTCGTGGAGGCAGCTCAGGGCACCGATCTCGGCGAGGCGTTCGGCGACCGGCCTGCTGGGGCGTGCCCGCTGCCAGAAGTCCGACAGCGATCCGTATAGCTGCCCCTCTTCGATCCGAGCACACTCCTCCTCGCTGATGCCGTGCACCGCGGACAGCGCGAGCCGCACGCCCCACTGGTCTCCGTCGGTCTTCTCCACGGTGTGCTTCGCCTGGGAACGGTTGATGTCGACGGGCAGGATCTGTACGCCGCCCCGGCGGGCGTCGGCGACCAGGACGCGCTTGGGCCACATACCGGGGTCGTGTTCCAGGAGGCCTGCCAGCAGGAACGCCGGGTAGTGCGCCTTGAGCCAGGCGCTCTGCAGAGCCGGTACGGCGAAGGCGACCGCATGCGCCCGGCAGAAACCGTAGGCGCCGAAGGCCTCGACGGTCTTCCACACCTCGTCCCGGACCGCCGCACTGTAGCCGCGCGCGCGTGCCAGGCCGTGGAACCACTCCCTGATCTGCGGCAGCCGCTCCTTGTCGCCGAGCGCCCGCCGGGCGATCTCCGCCAGCGCGTAGTCGCAGCCGGTCATGACCGACAGGGTCTCGATGATCTGCTCGTGCCAGATGGTCACGCCATAGGTGTCGGCGAGCACCGGCTCCAGGTCCGGATGGGCGTACGACGGTGTGCCGCCGTGGCGGGCGGCGATGTAGCGCTCGGGCATGCCGCCGGCGACCGGGCCGGGGCGGAAGAGGCTGATGTCGGCGATGACGTCCTGCGAATTGCGGGGCTGTAGCCGGGACAGCAGGTCTTGCTGGCCGGGCGACTCCAACTGGAACAGGCCCAGGGTCCGGCTGTCCTGGATGAGCTTGAATGCGAAGACGTCATCGAGCGGCACCTGCTTCGGGTCGTCCAGGTCGATGCGGTTGCCGGTCACCCGTTCGATCTCGGTGATCGCATGAGTCATTGAGGACAACATCCGGACGCCCAAGACGTCCAGTTTGATATTGCCCAGCGCCTCGATCTCCTCCTTCGCGGCCATGGCCATGGGGTAATCACCCTGTGGGGTGGGTTGCACCGGCAGTCGGTCCAGGAGGGTGGCGTCGCTGATGACCACGCCGCAGGGGTGCATGGCCATGCCGTGGACCAGGGAGTCGAGGCCTTCGGCGAGCTCCCACAGCGGACCGTAGCGGTGCGCCTCGGCAGCCAGTTGGCGCAGTTCGGGCAGTTCGGCGAGGGCGCCGGTGATGTCGGCGGCGCGGAGGTGCGGGAAGCTCTTGGCGATCCGGTCTACGTCCGCGGGTGCGATGCCGAGGGCCAGGCCGGTGTCACGCAATGCCCGGCGGGCACGGTAGGTCTCGGGCATCGCGGTGACCGCCACCCGTTCCTTGCCGAACCGTTCGAAGATCGTGTCGTAGCACTCCAGCCGTCGGGCGGATTCCACGTCGATGTCGATGTCGGGCAGCGAGGCCCGGCGCACGCTGAGGAAGCGCTCGAACAGAAGACGGTGGTCGAGCGGGTTGGCGGTGGCGATGTCCAGCGCGTGGCAGACCATCGAGCCGGCGCCGGAGCCGCGGGCCGCGACCCGGATGCCCTTGGCCCGGATGTCGGCCACGACCTGGCCGACGGCGAGGAAATACGAGTCATAGTCCAGCGCGGAGATCACCTTGAGTTCTTCCTCCAGCCGGTCGAGCGCCCTTCGGTCACGGTCGAGGCCGCGTCGAACCATGCCCGCCTCGCACCGCCGCCGCAGCAGCTGCGCGGCTGCGCCCGCTCGGGGCTCGGCGCCGAACAGCGCCGGTTCCGGGAAGTGCCGGGCGCCGAGCCCGAGGTCCGCCACCGGATCGACGGTGCACTCGGCCGCCGTGGCGGCAGTATCCGCTACCAGGCGGCGGGTCCGCCGAATGTCCCCTCCGGCACATTCGGCGATCATTCGCGCGACGGTTTCCATTCCTCGCTCGCCCTTGAGCCAGCGCTGTCCGCTGTCCAGGCGACGCCGGTCGATCGGCCTCAGTAGTCGCGCAGCGTCCAGGACGTCGGCGAGGCGGTGCTGGTCGGGGTCGGCGTAGCGGACGGCGTTGGAGAGCACGGCGGGGGTGTGGGCGCGGTCGGCCAGGGCGAGAGTGCGGGCGGCCAGACGCAGGGATCCCGGACCGATGCCGAAACGTTTCTGCGCAACGGCTTCCAATCGGACCCCCATTCCGAAGATCTCCTTCCAGGGCGCCAGCAACTTCATCGCGACGTCCTCCCGGCCCACCGACAGCGCCCGCACAGGCTCCGAGAGCGGTCCGAGCAGCACGGTCAGGCCGGGACCGCCGTACTCGCGCAGCGCCTCCCACGGCACCACCGGCGCCATACCGGACACGGCACCGACGTGGGCGGCCGACGTGATGCGGCACAGCCGCGCCCAGCCCGCCCGGTTCTGCGCGAGCAGCACGAACCGCAACGGCGGCTCGACAACGTGTGCGCCGCCGCGCGCCGGGGTGCGGCGACGCTGGGCGGGTGGCGAGGGCGCAAGGGCTTCCACTGCCAGATCGACGCCGAAGAGCGGCCGGATCCCGTCCTTCGCGCAGGCCTGCGTGAACCGGACGGCCCCGGTGACCGTGTCCCGGTCGGTGAGCGCGAGCGCGGACATGCCCCGCTCGGCCGCCCGCCGGGCGAGCTGCTCGAGGTGGGATGCACCGTAGCGGGCGGAGTAACCGGACGCGACGTGCAGATGGGCGAAGCCCGTCATGCCACACCTCCATCACTCCACCCCTTTTCAGTGATACACCCGATATGTTCATCGTACGCTCGTTCGATTACTCTAACCCCATCAGCCCCGGCCAGCGACTAGATTCGAACACACCAGCGATTACTTGGCGAGGTGAGCAACGAACGAAACGGGCACCACCCCGTCACCTCCCCAACCAGGCAGAGCAGTTGGAAAAATCGCCCCTGCGACGCACCTCACGCAGGCGTGATGCAGCAACTCAGGACGGGGCGGACGGGCAACGGTTCACAGCCGACCGACACCTTCCGTAATGGATCAAGCACCGGGCGGTCGCGTCAGCCCCCGGGATTCCCACCGCCGTCCGATCGGCCGACCGCCTGCTGACACTGACCGCCCTTCGGCAGCAGTTCCCAGCACAGGTCTCCTGAGACAAGGGCCACGCTCCAGGAGACGAGGGATGCCGCCATCCGGTCGAGCACTGGAAACAGAGCCACAGGGACGAGTCCGCACTCACGCGCGATCCGGTCCGCCTCAGCACACCCTCGACCGGCCGATGGGTCCGTGTGTGCCGCAAGGCAGAGGGCGGTCAGCCGCACAAGGGGGTCCTCGGTGCCCGCACAGCCGCCTTCGCCATGCGCAGCGCCCAGTCAGCAGCGCTCCTGCGGTCTGGACGCGCGGGAGCAAACAACATTTCGTCGAAGATCTGGGCAACCACCATCCTGTCGGCAGGGCCCGGGGTGGTCGGCGTTCTACGGAGCCACCGCGCCTGCTCCAGTTCGCTCCACGGCAGCGGATCACGACCGAGGCGAAGGCTGCGCAGGACCCCAGTCGGCAGCCGGACCCGCCCTTGAGAGTCCATGCGTAGAGCGCACTGCACGGCGAGCAGCCGGGCCCCAGCGCCGGTATGGATTGGCAGGGCTGCGGCCAGGTAACTGAGCATCTCCCGGACCCGGATCTGGTCGCCCGGCCCCCTGGGCCGTCGTCTGCGGCGCCGCGCGACACTGTCCGACGACGCCACGGCCGCACGCAGGTCCCGCGAAGACTGGGCGGAACTGATCAGCGGTCTGCCTGGGGCGAAGGCCCACCAAGGGCTCAGCGAGACTCCGAGTCGGCTGGAGGAGTGCGCGTCTGCGCTCGTCTGGTCGAAACTCACCGGGAGTGAGTGGCGTCTCGCCCCCACCATCGACCCGCTCACGTTCGGCGCCGGCGCAGCGCTCGCCCGTCGAAGTCCAGTGGGAGAGACGATGACGAGGCTCCTTGCCCGGCGGGACCCCTACGTCCGATCCCTCGGACCGCTCCTGGATGAGTACGCAGCCGGGCTTGCAGCCACTGGCCCTGTCGGTGAGTGACGATCTGCACGGCAGACTGCCGCCCCGACCAGCACACCCCCGAACAACGTCACACCAGCCCCTTGGCCTGACACTTCAAGATGGCGGCAGCCTGTCGGCAGGCACTCGCTCAATGCGGGTCCAGCCCCTCCAGCCACGCTCCTTCAGAATCGCCAACACCAGTTCGGCGCCCGGTGCGGACTCAAGCATCGTTGAGTCCATCAAGTCGACGAACTGATCGTCGAAGTCATCGGCCCCCACCTCGCCGGCCTCCACAGCGCGAATCATCAGGCGCTCCAGGATGTCGGCGACCTCGACGATCCGTGGATCGCCAGCCCGCCAGTCGGGCTCCCCGGTGAAGAAGCTGTAGAGCCTCACCATGTCGGGGTCGTCCAGCTCCTCGTGCTTCTTGGCGATCACGGAGTCGATCAGGTCCGGCACCTGCGCGGCGATCATGATCCAGGCATCCCGCTCCAGCTCGATATACCGCTCCCCGACGCCGAGACCGCGCAACCGGTCGAGGTAGTCCACGACGCTCTGCGGGAGCGCCAGGTGCTCTCCGGCGGCGAGCCGGGCGAGCCGGCTGCGGGTGCCCTGCAGCCGCCGGATCTCGGCGCGCAGATCCTTGTCGATCTCCTGAACGCCGTCGGCGAACTCCTCCGGGCCGGCGTCGAGGAGTTCCTGCACCTTGGCCAGCGGCACGCCGGCATCAGCCAGGGTGCGGATCCGGATCAGGCGCACGACCGCGGCGGCATCGTAGGTCCGGTACCCGGACCGGTCGCGCTCGGGCTCGGGCAGCAGCCCGATCTTGTGGTAGTGGCGTACCGCCCGTACCGTCACCCCGGCATACGCCGCCAGCTGGCTGATGGTGAGCATGGATCTCAGCCTGCCTCAGGCAATCTTCCGGCGATAGGCGGCCATCGCGAAGACGTACGCCACGACGAGGATGCCCACACACCACGCGAGCGCGATCCAGATGTCGTCGCCGACCGGCTGCCCTGTAAACAGAGCACGGATCGTGTTGACGATCGACGTCACCGGCTGATGCTCGGCGAACCAGCCCACCGGGCCAGGCATCGTCTTTGTGGGCACGAACGCCGAGCTGACGAACGGCAGGAAGATGAGCGGGTAGGCGAACGCGCCCGCTCCCTCGACCGACGATGCGGAGAGCCCGGGGATCACGGCGAGCCAGGTCAGCGCCAGGGTGAACAAGAGCAAGATGCCGGCGACCGCGAGCCATGCCAATACTCCTGCCCCTGAGCGGAAGCCCATGAGCACAGCGACGCCCACGACGAGCACGAGCGCGATCAGGTTGGCGACCAGAGAGGTGACGACGTGGGCCCACAGCACACCCGACCGCGCGATCGGCATGGACTGGAATCGCTCGAAGATCCCGCTCTTCACATCGGTGAACAGCCGGTACGCGGTATAGGAGATGCCCGATGCGATGGTCATGAGCAGGATGCCGGGCAGCATGTAGTTCACGTACGAAACCGACCCGGTATCAATGGCGCCGCCGAACACGTAGACGAACATCAGCATCATGGCGACCGGTGTGATGGCGGTCGTGATGATGGTGTCCATGCTGCGTGTGACATGGCGCAGGGTCCGCCCCGTGAGTGCGGCAGTGTCGCTGAAGAAGTACGCGGTCACCCTTGTCCCCCAGTTGTCGTGCCAGTGGCGTCGCTCTTGTCGCCGCCGATGACCGCGAGGAAGATCTCCTCCAGAGTCGGCTGCTTCTCGACGTACTCGACCTTGGCGGGCGGGAAAAGCTGCTTGAGCTCGTTGAGGGTGCCGTTCACGATGATCCGACCCTGGTGGAGGATCGCGATCCGGTCGGCCAACTGCTCAGCCTCGTCCAGATACTGCGTGGTGAGCAGCACCGTCGTCCCGTGGCCGGCCAACTCCTTGACCGCATCCCACACCTCGATGCGCGCCTCGGGGTCGAGTCCGGCCGTCGGCTCGTCCAGGAAAATCACCGGCGAATTCCCGATGAGGCTCATCGCGATGTCCAGCCGGCGGCGCATCCCACCCGAGTAGGTGGACACTCGCCGCGCGCCCGCCTCGCTCAGCGAAAAACGCCTCAGCAGGTCATCCGCGATCGCGCCCGGGTCCTTGAGGTGGCGCAGCCTGGCGACGAGGGCGAGGTTCTCCCGACCGCTGAGGATCTCGTCGACGGCCGCGAACTGCCCGGTGAGACTGATGGACTCCCGCACGTTCGCCGGTTGCGTGGCGACGTCGAAGCCATTGACGCTCGCCGTCCCCGCGTCGGCCTTCAGGAGCGTGGCGAGGATCCTCACGGTCGTGGTCTTGCCCGCCCCGTTGGAGCCGAGCAGGGCGAAGATGCTGCCTGGCGCCACGTCGAAGTCCACACCGCGCAGCACTTCGAGCTTCCCGTACGACTTCTCCAGACCCTGCACGCGCATCGCCAGACCGGCGATCGTTTGGGCCGTCATGGTCATCTGCCTCCTTTGCGGAGCTGTTCCACGCGTCTGCGAGGAAGCTCCTGCTGGAAGGATGGAGGGTTGACCCAGCGTCAAGGTCAAGTCGGCTCCGACCGCGGCATCCAGATCGCCGGCACCGATGTCCGGTCAAGCACTCTTCGTGACCAGCTAAGCCCCTTCTCTCGCCAGCAATCGCGAACAAGACCCGCCAACCCGCGTGAACGAAAGGCGCGTGAGCAGCGAAGCCATCCAGCCTCAATCGCCAACAAGCGCGAACGGTCACATCCGTCCGGAAGCCGTCCAAGCCCCTCCCCCTGCCCAGTTACCGCTCCCCACCTGCGCAAACACCGAGAAGCGCGCGGAAACGCGAAAGCCCCGCCCCCGCAGAAGCTGAGCGGGGACGGGACCCTTCGTGGCGATGGAGCGAGATGGAGCGCGATGGTGGAGCTGTCAGCCGATCTCGGTACCGGTGGCCTCGAGGGCCTCGGTGACCGGCTGGAAGAAGGTCTCGCCGCCGGAGGTGCAGTCGCCGCTGCCGCCCGACGTGAGGCCGATCGCGCTGCTGCCCGAGAAGAGCGAGCCGCCGCTGTCACCGGGCTCGGCGCAGACGTCGGTCTGGATGAGCCCCTCGACGATGTCGCCGCCGCCGTAGTTCACGGTGGCGTCCAGGCCGGTGACCGTGCCGTCGGACACCTGGGTCGTGGAACCGCTGCGGGTGACCTCCATGCCGACGGTGGCCTCGGCGGCACCCGTGATCTCCTGGGCGGAGCCGTTGTAGAGGTTCACCTCGCTCGGGTGCTCCACGTCCGCGGTGTACTTGACCAGGCCGTAGTCGTCGCCCGGGAAGCTGGAGTCGGCGTTCTCACCGATCACGTTGCCGTCCGCGTCCGACCAGCTGGTGATCGCCTCGGTGCAGTGACCGGCGGTCAGGAAGGCCGGCTCGCCGCCCTGGACCACGTTGAAGCCGAGCGAGCAGCGGCTGCCGCCACCGGTGATGGCGTCACCGCCGGCGATGAACTTCTTGAACTCGCCCTTCGTGGTCTTCAGTTCGGCCTTGGCGCCGAGCTTCTCGACGACCTTGGTCAGCTGGGCCATCTTCGCGCCCTTGACCGTACGGTCTGCGGTGACGACGATCTTGTTCGTGGTCGGGTCGGTCGCCCACGAGGTGCCGGGAATCGTCGCGTCCTGCTTCAGCGTCGTACGGGCGCTCTTCAGCTCGGCGAGGGAGTTCTCGACGACTCTGGCCTTGGCTCCCGCCGACTCGACGGCTTCGGCCGCGGCCTTGTCGAGCACGTTGACGACGAGGTTCTTGGCCTTCGCGTCGTAGTACGTTCCCGCCGCGTCGGCACCGAGGTCCTTGCCGAGCGTCGAGGCGAGCTTTCCGGCCGCCTTGACCGAGAGAGTCTCGGGTGCGGGTGCGGCCGTGGTCTCACTCGCGTTCGCGGACTGGAAGGTGACTCCCGCGGCCACGAGTGCGGCGATGCCCGCACCGGCCACGGCGGCACGCCGCTTGGGTATGCGTCGGTGCTTCAACTTACGTCCTCCTGTGGGGGGTCGGCCGCGGCGACTGTGGGGGCCGTCGCGACCGGAAGGTGTACGGGCATGAACACGACAAACAGTAAAAGCCACGTCCACGCCAACGGACGGCGCCCACTATTCCGATCCTTACGGGGAGCACACAAGGTCTACTTCAGGACGCGCATACGGCAACGAGCGTGCGCCCCCCGCAGGTTGACGCGCGTTGAACTGCCGGAATAAACACCACGTCAATACCCGCGGCATGCACTACGGGCGAGTAACTATTGGCGCTCCGTGAGGACTACACCTGTCCGGATTTCGACCCTCCGGTGTCCAGATCGAACGGCTCGGGAACCGGCGGGAGTTGCTCCCGCAGCGATTGCTCGACCACCGACGGCGCTGACGGCACCGGCCGATCCGGCTCGGACGACGACTCCTGCGAGGACTCCGAGGGCGACTCGGACGAAGGCCCGGCCGAGTGCTCCTTCGCCTCGGACAACTGCTGTTGGGGCTGCGACAACAGCTTCTGCAGCTGGGCGAACAACTCCGGGGAGGGCAGCGAAGGCTGCTCCTGCGCGGGCGGCGCCGGCTGCTGCGCACGCTCCAGGAAACGCAGCAGTTCCACCGGGAAGGGCAGCACTAGCGTGGAGTTCTTCTCGGCCGCGACCGCCACCACGGTCTGCAGCAGCCGCAGTTGGAGCGCGGCGGGCTGGTCGGACATCACCCCGGCGGCCTCGGCCAGCTTCTTGGAGGCCTGCAGCTCGGCGTCCGCGTTGATGACCCGGGCCCGCCGCTCCCGGTCGGCCTCCGCCTGCCGCGCCATGGACCGCTTCATCGTCTCCGGCAGCGATACGTCCTTGATCTCGACCCGGTCGATGGACACACCCCACTCCACGGCCGGACTGTCGATCATCAACTCAAGGCCCTGGTTGAGCTTTTCGCGGTTGGAGAGCAGATCGTCCAGCTCGCTCTTGCCGATGATCGAGCGCAGCGACGTCTGCGCCATCTGCGCGACCGCGAACCGGTAGTCCTCGACCCGGATGACCGCATCGGCAGCGTCCACCACCTTGAAGTAGACGACCGCGTCCACGCGCACCGTGACGTTGTCCCGGGTGATCCCCTCCTGCCCGGGCACCGGCATCGTCACGATCTGCATGTTGACCTTCTGGAGCCGGTCCACGAAGGGCACGATCATGGTGAATCCGGGACCACGCACTTCGGATCGCAGCTTGCCGAGCCGGAGGACCACGCCCCGTTCGTACTGTTTGACCACACGGGCCGCCGCCATCACATACACCGCTCCGACGGATCCGAGAGTCACTCCGGCCGTCACCAGCTCCTCGATCATTGCGACCCCCAGGGTCCGTGTCGGGCGCATCAGGTGTGTACTTCGACGGTAACTCCGGGGCGGACGCGAAGGGGAGATGGAGGACGCAGGTGCCGAACGGCATTCGGATGCGGGACGGACGGTGGCTGGCGATCGAGGAGTGGGGCGACCCGGACGGTACGCCGGTGGTGGTGCTGCACGGCACACCGGGCTGCCGGTCCGGGGCGGTGCCGCAGGATCTGGTGGCCGCGCGCCCCGGGGTGCGGTTCATCGCGTACGACCGCCCGGGGTACGGGGATTCGGACCGTGGCCCGGGGCGGCGGGTGGCCCACGCCGCGCGGGACGTGGCCGCGGTGGCCGACGCGCTGAAGCTCGGCCGGTTCGCGGTGCTCGGCCGCTCGGGCGGTGCCCCGCATGCGCTGGCCTGCGCGGCGCTGCTGCCGAACCGGGTGCGGCGCACGGCGGCGATGATGAGTCTCGCACCGCCGGACGCGAAGGGGCTGCGCTGGTTCGACGGGATGGCCGAGTCCAACGTCGAGGAGTTCACCCAGGCGCTGACCGACCCACTGGACTTCGCCGAGCGCATCTCCGCGCGGGCCGCCGCGATCCGCAAGGACCCGGCCCAGCTCCTCGTGTCGATCCGCGACGGCCTCACCGACTCCGACCGGCGGATCATCGCCCGGCCCGCCATCAGCGAGATGCTGCTGCGCACCTTCCGCGAGGCGCTGCGCAGTTCGGCGTACGGCTGGATCGACGACGATCTCGCCCTGCTGAGCAACTGGGGCTTCGACCCGGCGGCGATCACCCGGCCCGTACTGCTGTGGCACGGCGCCCAGGACACCTTCTCCCCGGTGAGCCACTTCGAGTGGCTGGCCGAGCGCATCCCGCGCGTCCGGCCCGTACTGGACCCGGAGGCCGGTCACTTCGCGGCCCTGGAGGCTCTTCCGGACGTACTCGACTGGCTGGCGCCGCGAGCGTCCGCCTGAACGGCCCGAACGAGGAGGACGAGCCCCCGCACCCACCTAGGTGCGGAAGCTCGTCCACTGCTGGCTGCGTGCTGCGCTGTGTTCCTTCGTGCCTTGCTTCGTGCCGTGCGCGCCGATCAGTAGACGCTGACTCCGTAGGCGCTCAGGGCCTCGGTGACCGGCTGGAAGAACGTGGTGCCGCCGGAGGAGCAGTTGCCGCTGCCGCCTGAGGTCAGGCCGTACGCGGTGCCGTTGCTGCCGTAGAGCGAGCCGCCGGAGTCGCCGGGCTCGGCGCAGACGTTGGTCTGGATCAGACCGGAGACGATGTCACCGCCGCCGTAGTTGACGGTCGCGTTCAGGGCGGTGACCCGGCCGCTGTGCGTACCGGTGGTGGAGCCGTCACGGATGACGGTGGTGCCCACACTCGGCGTGGCCGCGCGGGTGATGTCCACGCCGTTCGCGGTGCCGGGCCTGCTGACGGACCCGGAGTACCGCACGATGCCGTAGTCGTTGCCCGGGAAGCTGGAGCCGGCGGTCGAGCCGATGACCGTGGTGCGGCCGGAGTTGGAGTACCAGGTGCCGGCGCCGTCGGTGCAGTGACCGGCGGTCAGGAAGAACTGCGTACCGCTGCTGTTCCGGACGTTGAAGCCGAGGGAACAGCGCCAGCTACTCGCATAGATGGCGTCGCCGCCCTGGATGAGCTTGTTGAACTTGCCCGGGGTGTGCTTGATCTGAAGGGCGTCGGCGTTGCCGCCCGCCGCTTCCTTGATCTTCGCGATCTCCGCGTCGGAGACGGTGCTGTCGACGGTGACCATGACCTTGTTGGTCTTGGAGTCGACCGCCCAGGCGGTGCCCGGTACATCGGCCTGGAGTACCGAGGCGCCGGCCTTCTTGAGCTGGGCCGTGCTGAAGGTCTGTGCGTCGCTCGCGTTCGCGTTGGGGACGGTGACGGCGGCCGCGGCCACGAGTCCGGCACCGATGGCGATCAGCCGGGTGCGTCTCGCTATGCCGCTGCGGGGGGTGGTGCGCTTGGTCCTCACTTTTTCGTTCCTCCACATGGGAAGTCGGGGGCCCGCGTGGGGTCGGGGCCCGTGAGGCGCAGCCAGAAGCCACATGTCCGGATTCCGAACACGTTGTGCGCCTGGCAGGCGCTGGACGGAATATTCGACCGCCCGGCCGACCTGCGCAAGGGCGCCTTTCGGCCGTGCAGCGTTCAACTTGCGTACGCCCCGCAGAGGTTGCTGAGGTCAGAGGCCAGATTGCGCTCCCCCGCGGCAATCAATATGCCCAGGGTATTCCCCGGAACTCACCGTCAGACAGCCCTCGACAGGCGTTGAATCACCGTCAGACGGTCAGTTACGGCGCCGGATCGACCACCTCGTTCACCCGTACGCTCCGACCGTCACCCATACGCCGTGAAGAATCATATTTCACTCTTAGTCAGCAGCCGTACACGGTACGGCCCTTGGGAAACGCGGGCTCTCGACTAATTCCCTGTGCACCAGTACCGTCACGAAACCCCCGCGCGGCGTCTATCCCCTTGGCGCGACATCCGCATCATGGACGACCATGGGGAGGCGGAAAGAGATAAGACCGCTGCGAGAGGAGGCGTCCATGGGATCGGTGCGCAAGGCGAGTGCCTGGCTTGGCCTCGTCGACGACAACAACAACGATGACGAGCGTTACTACGACGACGACTACGCCGAAGGTTCCGAGCCCCGGGATGCCTGGGTCACGGATCCGCGGGTGAAGGTGGCGTCGGAGGCGGCTGAGGAGAAGGGCCGCCGGATCGGCACGGTCACCCCGGACAGCTTCCGGGACGCCCGTGGTATCGGCGAGCTCTTCCGGGACGGCGTGCCCGTCATCATGAACCTCACGGCCATGGAGCCGACCGACGCCAAGCGCGTCGTCGACTTCGCGGCCGGCCTGATCTTCGGCCTGCGCGGCTCGATCGAGCGTGTGTCGAACCGTGTCTTCCTGCTGACCCCCGCCGACACCGAGATCGTCAGCGGGGAGCCGGTGGGCCGTCGGACCGACGGTTTCTTCAACCAGAGCTAGGCAAGGCCGCTCACCGGCCCCGCCTTCCGGAGCCTGAGGGCTACCGGAAGGCGTCGAGTCCGGTGAGCGCCTTGCCCAGCACCAGTTGGTGCATCTCGACGGTGCCTTCGTAGGTCAGCACCGACTCCAGATTCGTGGCGTGCCGCATCACGGGGTATTCGAGCGAGATCCCGTTGGCGCCCAGGATCGTGCGCGCGGTACGGCAGATCTCGATCGCTTCTCGTACGTTGTTGAGCTTGCCGAAACTGACCTGCTCGGGACGCAGCCGTCCCGCGTCCATCCGCCGCCCCAGATGGTGGGCGAGCAGAATCCCCTTGTGCAGTTCGACCGCCATGTCGGCGAGCTTTGCCTGGGTGAGCTGGAATCCGCCGATGGGCCGCCCGAACTGCTCACGCGTCTTCGCGTATTCGACCGCCGCCTCGAAACTCGACCGCGCGGCGCCCATCGCACCCCACACGATCCCGTAGCGGGCGTGCGAGAGACAGCTGAGCGGCCCCTTCAGCCCGGTGACCTCGGGCAGTACGGCATCGGCGGGCAGCCGCACATCGTCGAGTACGAGCTCACTGGTGACCGAAGCCCGCAGGGACCACTTGTGCTTGATCTCGGGCGCGGAGAAGCCAGGGCTGTCGGTGGGCACCACGAAGCCGCGGATCCCGTCGTCGGTCTGCGCCCAGACGACGGCGACCTGGGCGACCGAGCCATTGGTGATCCACATCTTGCGCCCGTTAAGGACCCAGTCGGTCCCGTCCCGCTTGGCGTACGTACGCATCGACCCGGGGTCGGACCCGTGATCCGGCTCGGTCAGCCCGAAGCACCCGATGACCTCACCGGAGGCCATCGGCGGCAGCCACCGCTGCTTCTGCTCCTCGGACCCGAACCGGTGGATCGCGTACATGGCGAGCGACCCCTGCACGGACACCAGCGACCGGATCCCGGTGTCGGCGGCCTCCAACTCCAGGCAGGCCAGCCCGTACTGCACAGCGCTGGCCCCCGCACACCCGTACCCGCTGAGCGACATGCCCAGCGCCCCGATCTCCCCCAACTCCCGTGCCAACTCCCGGACCCCGGGCAGCTCCCCCGACTCGTACCACTCGGCGATGTACGGCATCACCCGATCCGCGGCCCAGTCCCGCACGGTGTCCCGAATCGCCAGATCCTCCGGCTCGAGAAGCTCGTCGAGTCCGAGGGGGTCGGCGGGATCGAAGGACGGCAACTTCGAGGCAGCGGACATGGGAGGCCTCCGACGGCGAAAACTAGCACTGTTAACCACAACGCACGGCTGACGTTACGACGCGGTGTCACGCAAGTCGAGAGCGTGTTCCCGCCCGCGACCCGCGACCCGCGAGCGCGAACCGCGAACCCGCAGCCGCCAACGCGCCGCACCCCCACAGGAAACCCACAGGTCAGCGAAGTTGAAACGGGCGGTGCGTGGGTGGGAGAAGCCCTGACCGCAGCCACAACGCACGCTCAGACGGAAGACTCCGCCCGCAGGTGTGCCGGAGCCTCCCGAGGCGCAGGCACCTCAGCCAAGCCCGCCGCAGGCGACTCGCACTCCATGGCGCGCGGCAACCGCAAAGCCATCACCGCCCCGAGCAACAGCAGCACCGCACTGACGAGCAACGTCACATGCAGCCCGTGCACGAACGAGTCCCGGGCAGCATGCCGCAACGCCTCCCCCGGCCCCCCGCCGAGCCGAGCAGCGACCTCGTACGCCTCACCCAGGGAATGACTGGCCGCAGCCGAATCCGCAGCAGGCACCCCCTGCACAGAGGAAAGCCCCGGCGCGTACGCCGCATTCATCACGCTCCCGAGCAGCGCGACGCCGATCCCCGCACCCAGCTGATACGACGTCTCCCCGATCGCAGCGGCCCCACCGGCCTGCGACTGCGGAGCCTCGCTGAGCATCGACTCATACGCCCCGAACAACGTCACCTCGAGCCCGAACCCGAGCAGCACGAACCCCGCCAGCAGCAGCGGAGCGTTGTCGTGGCGGCCCATCCCCGTGAGCATGATGACGGCGGCTGCGGTGAGGCAGAAGCCGAGGCTGACCATGGTCCGCGGCCCGAAGCGGTGCAGCAGCTTCGCGCCGACAAGACCCGCGGCCATCGCGGCGAAGGTGAGCGGCACAAGCCGCAGCCCGGTCTCCAGCGGCGAGAGCTTCAGCACAAGCTGGAGATACTGCGCGGCGATCAGCTCCAGACCGACCAGCGCGAGCAGGGCGAGCACTATGCACCCGACGGACGTGCTGAAGGCGGGCCTGGCGAACAGCCGAAGATCGACGAGTGGATGCTTGCGCCGCCGCTGCCGCCGTACGAAGGCGACGAGCAGCCCGGCCCCCACCAGCAGCGGCGCCACCGTGGAGGCGCTCAGCGGCATCTCGCCGGCGCCCAGCCGCTTGACGCCGAGGACGACGCCGAAGAGTCCGGCGGCGGCCAGCAGCGCGCCGACGACGTCCCACGGCCCCTTGCCGTCCCCGGTCGACTCGGGCAGCAACAGCCGCCCGACGGGCAGGCTGACCAGCATCAGCGGGATGTTGATGAGGAAGACCGCACCCCACCAGAAGTGCTCCAGCAGGAATCCGCCGAGCAGCGGTCCGACGGCCGCGCCCACCGCGGCGACCGCGCTCCAGACGCCGATCGCGAGGGCCCGTTCGCGCCGGTCGGGAAAGACCTGCCGCAGGATCGAGAGCGTCGCGGGCATGATCATCGCGCCGCCGACACCGAGCAGGGCGCGCGCCGCGATCAGGACGTGCGCACTGTCGGCACAGGCCGCGAGCGCGGAGGCGACGCCGAAGAGGGCGTATCCGAGAAGGAGAATCCGTCTGCGGCCGACCCGGTCGCCCAGCGTGCCGAAGAGGATCAGCAGCGAGGCGCAGACCAGCGGATAGATGTCGACGATCCAGAGCAGTTCGATCGCGCCGGGCTTGAGATCCTCGGTGACGGCGGGCACCGCGACATGCAGCACGGTGGCGTCGACGGCGACCAGCAGCAGGCTGACGCAGAGGACGACGAGGACAACCCAGCGGTTTGCACCGGCCCCGGCCTCCCGACGGCGACGCGAAGCGGCCGTGGTCGTCCCGGACATGCACGTACCTCCCAGATGTTCCCTCGCGTTCGGCGGATCCGCGGGGTGGGGACTCCCTGCGGTTGCGGCCGGGAGGAGCGGTGTCCCGGTCTCACGCAACAAAGGCGAGTGAGTACGCCAGAGTACGCGAGATCCCGCCAGTGGCCAGTGGCGGGTCTCTCACGTTCCTCACAGACAACGTGTGGCATGCGCCACGCTCCCCCTGTCCGACCACGCCCGGCGGGGCCACCCGGTTCCGGGCGCGGCCCATAATCGAGCCCGTGACCGATCTTGAAACGCCTGTCGCGCCGGCCCGTCCAGGGCCGTGGCCGCGCCGCGTCGCCCCCGCCCTGCTGGGGTACGCGGCGGTCCGCGCGCTTGGCCTGGTGGCGCTCGCCCTGTGGAGCGCCACCCGCGACAAGAGCACGCACCAGCTGCTCACGGCACGCTGGGACTCGCTCTGGTACACGCGGGTCGCGGAACTCGGTTACGGCTACGAGGTGCGCCTCCCGAACGGCGACGTGCACTCCAACCTGGCGTTCTTCCCGCTGCTGCCGTGGCTGGAGCGGGCCGTATCGGCCGTGACCCCGCTGTCGTACGCGGACGCGGGCCTGCTGATCAGCACGCTGGCGTCACTCGCCGCGGCCTGGGGCGTCTTCGCGGTCGCGGACCATGTCTACGGCCGTCGGGCCGGCGTCTGTGCCGTACTGCTGTGGGCGGTGCTGCCCGTCGGAATCGTGCAGTCGATGGCGTACAGCGAGTCACTGTTCACGGCGCTCGCGGCCTGGTCGCTGTACGCGGTCCTGACCGGCCGCTGGCTGACGGCGGGCCTGCTCGCCTCCTTCGCCGGCCTGACCCGCCCGGTGGGCGCCGCGGTGGTGGCTGCGGTGTGGGCGGCGGCGATCGCCTCGTACGTACGGGGCTCGTCCGCGCAGGATTCGTCCGTACGGGATTCGTCCGTACGGGATTCGTCCGTACGGGAACGGAGTGGTCCGGCACCGGACAGCGCGTCCCTGTGGCGGCGCGCCCTGGGCATGCTCCTCGCACCGCTGGGCGCCGCCGGTTACGTCCTG
This sequence comes from Streptomyces vastus, assembly GCF_039532825.1. Taxonomy (NCBI): domain Bacteria; kingdom Bacillati; phylum Actinomycetota; class Actinomycetes; order Kitasatosporales; family Streptomycetaceae; genus Streptomyces; species Streptomyces vastus. The sequence goes on along the minus strand of NZ_BAAASJ010000014.1, from coordinate 68,076 downwards.
TGGGTCGGGCAGCACACGGGCAGGGGCCCGCTGGGCTATCTCGACGTCCAGGCGGGCTGGGGCAACGGCTTCGACGGCGGCTACGCCTTCGCCCGGTTCGCCGGCGACAAGTTCACGTCGTTTCCCTCCGCGCTCGCAGGGCTCGGGCTGATCGTCGGGGTCGCCCTGGTGATCTGGCTGTATGTGATCTGTGTACGACAGGCTCAGCCGCTGCCGCTGCTGGTGTACGCGGGGATCGTCACCGCGCTCGCCCTGTGCGCGTCGAGCTACTTCGGCTCGAAACCGCGCCTGCTCCTGCCCGCTTTCCCTTTGCTCCTGCCCCTGGCACTGGCCGTGGCCCGGCTGCGAACGTCCAGGTCGGCGTGGGTGCTGGGGGGCGTGGCGGTGGTGTCGGCGGCGTACGGCGCGTTCTGGCTGAACGGCTCCGGTCCGCCCTGACCGCCTCCCTGCCCCTCCCCTGACCCGTGATGAGCACTGGGGAAATTGCGTGCAAGCTTTTGGTGAACAAATTCAGACGCACCAAAAACAACTCACTGGATGGAGCAATGGAATTGCAGGGACGGCGCACTCAGTAGAATCCATTATCACCGGCGATAAACCCCCTCCTGAGAGGAATCCCACATCACATCGTCATCACAAAGAGCGCGCTCCGGCGTTGCGCAGAGCTCACTCGCTGTAACGTCGAATACGTGCGTACCGAACGAAAGCTGACTCGTCTGGACCGGGTCTTCGCCCGGCTGGACCGTGAGCCGGAACGACCGGCCCATATCGACGTGCCCAGGATGAGCCGCCACAGGGTGGTTCTCCTCGCGGCCACGCTCGCCTTCTACGCGGCCATCGTGTGGGCCGTGATCATCAACTCCTGGCTGGTCACGCTCGACTGGCAGGTCATGTTCTTCCGGCCCTACCAGCAGTGGCCGGAGATCCACGCGTTCCTCGACTACTACGTGGTGCTCGGCCAGCGCGGCCCCACCGCCGTGATGGTCACGGCCTGGCTGGGCTGGCGTTCCTGGCGGATGCACACGCTGCGCCCGCTGCTCGCGCTCGGCGTCTCGCTGCTGCTGCTGAACGTCACGGTGGGCGCCGCCAAGATCGGCATGGGCCGTCTCGGCCCGCACTACGCGACCACGATCGGCTCGAACGAGATGTGGCTCGGCGGCGATATATTCCCTTCGGGCCACACCGCCAACGCCGTCGTGACCTGGGGCATCCTCGCCTATCTGGCCTCGACGCCACGCGCCCGCCGCTGGCTGTCGGCCGTCTCCGCCGTGATCTCCCTGGGCGTCGGCCTGACCACCGTCTACATCGGCACACACTGGCTGAGCGATGTGGTCCTGGGCTGGGCCGCGGGTCTGCTGATCCTGCTGGCGCTGCCCTGGTTCGAGCCGCTGATCGCCCGCGCCGAGGCCCGTATCTTCGCCCTGCGGGACGACTGGCGCAGCCGCCGCGCCGGTACGGCACCGGTGCCTGCCACCGCTTCGGTGGGCGCTCCCGCGATGCTCTCGCCACACGAAGCGCAGGCCGAGAGCGCGGCCCCCGCCGCCTCTCCCGCCTCCGCCGACGAGGAGCCCGCGTACGCGCCCCGTGAGCCGGTCAGCGTGCCGCATACGTCCCGGACGCCCCCTGCGCCCGTGTACCTGGCGCCGGGCCCGCACACGAGCCGCGGGGAGCGTACGCCGGTGACGCCCGCCGGAAGCCGCAGACCTCCGCACTCGGAGCGAGTGACACGTGGCAATCCTCACGCCAACCAGCCCCGCCCCGTGACGGGCGGCTGAGCAGCAGACAGCGGGGACGGTACGCACACGGCTCCCCGCACGCGAAGGCCCTCGGCTCCCGGAGCCGAGGGCCTTCGCAGTGGGCGGCTGGGGGACGTTCAGCCCTTCCAGCAGCGCTTCACGACGCCGTCGCTGACCTCGAAGTTCAGGCGGCCGCTCAGGTATTCCATGGTGATGATCGCGCCCGGGGGCAGCGACCTCACGGTGGACCAGCCGCGCTCACGCGCGCGCTGCTCCGCGCCACTCGCCTCCAGACCGACGTACGTGTCCGGGTTGTCCTGGGGCTCTGCGGAAGGGGTGGGAATCGGTGCCATGCCGCCACGTTAGGCGTCGGCATGCGGACGGGGAAGCCCGATACCCGCCACGATCCGTCACCGGTCCCCCTCCTGTCACGCTTCTGTCACAGGACCACGACACTCGATTTGGCCGAACCGAGTCACACGAACGGGCGGTTCCCGACGTGTTTCGCGCACTGCCGAACGTAATTCCTGACTAACTTGACGGCGATCCGAATAAGCCCGAGAGGACCCGGCGGAATGCGCGGCACCCACCCGGCGCGCACGCCTTTCCGTTCCGAATCCGTGGTGAGTCCCGAAAGGTGACACACCACAGGAAATACATGGTTCAAGTACAGAACCGACGTACGCCCCCTGTCGAAGCGCCGCGCGACGCGCGCATCATGGCGTGAGCTTCAGGAGGCCCGTGGCGCGACGAGCGAGGGGGCAGCGATGGGCACTGAGACCGCGCAGGCACCGGTCCGGGCCGTGCCAGTGAAGCCCGGGCGGTTGGTCGTCGACTGGCTCACCACCACCGATCACAAGAAGATCGGCCATCTCTACCTGATCACGTCGTTCGCGTTCTTCCTGGTCGGCGGTGTGATGGCGCTGCTGATGCGGGCCGAGCTCGCCCGTCCGGGCACGCAGCTGATCGACAACAACCAGTTCAACCAGATGTTCACCATGCACGGCACGATCATGCTGCTGCTCTTCGCGACGCCCACCTTCGCCGGTTTCGCCAACGAGATCATGCCGCTGCAGATCGGCGCGCCCGACGTGGCCTTCCCGCGCCTGAACATGCTGTCGTACTGGCTGTTCCTCTTCGGCGGGCTGATCGTGCTGGGCTCGCTGCTGGTGCCGGAGGGGCCCGCCAACTTCGGCTGGTTCGCCTATGCCCCGCTCAACAGCCTGGAACGGTCACCCGGCATCGGTGCCGACATGTGGATCATGGGACTCGCGCTGGCCGGTTTCGGCACTATCCTCGGCGCGGTGAACTTCCTGACGACCATCATCGGGATGCGCGCGCCCGGCATGACGATGTTCCGGATGCCGATCTTCGTCTGGAACACGCTGTTCACCTCGATCCTCATCCTGATGGCGTTCCCGGTGCTCGCCGCGGCGCTTTTGGTCCTGGAGTCGGACCGGCGGTTCGGCTCGCAGGTCTTCGCCTCGGCCAACGGCGGGGCGCTGCTGTGGCAGCACCTGTTCTGGTTCTTCGGGCACCCGGAGGTCTACATCATCGCGCTGCCGTTCTTCGGCATCGTCACCGAGATCCTGCCGGTGTTCAGCCGGAAGCCGATCTTCGGTTATCTGACGCTGGTCGGCGCGACGATGGCCATCACCGGTCTGTCGGTGGTCGTGTGGGCGCACCACATGTTCGCGACGGGAGCGGTGCTGCTGCCGTTCTTCTCGTTCATGTCGTTCCTGATCGCGGTGCCGACGGGAGTGAAGTTCTTCAACTGGACCGGCACGATGCTCAGGGGATCCCTGTCCTTCGAGACACCCATGCTGTGGTCCACGGGCTTCCTAGTGACCTTCCTGTTCGGCGGGCTGAGCGGGGTCATCCTGGCGTCACCGCCGCTGGACTTCCACGTCACGGACACCTACTTCGTGGTGGCGCACTTCCACTACGTGGTGTTCGGCACCGTCGTCTTCGCGACCTTCGCCGGCTTCTACTTCTGGTGGCCGAAGTTCACCGGGAAACTGCTCGACGAGCGGCTCGGCAAGATCCACTTCTGGACGCTCTTCGTCGGCTTCCACGTCACGTTCCTGGTGCAGCACTGGCTCGGCGCGGAGGGCATGCCGCGCCGGTACGCGGACTATCTGGCCGCCGACGGGTTCACGGCGCTCAACACCGTCTCGACGATCGGCTCGTTCCTGCTCGGCCTGTCGACGCTGCCGTTCCTCTACAACGTCTGGAAGACGGCCAGGTACGGAGAGAAGGTGGAGGTCGACGACCCCTGGGGCTTCGGCCGCTCCATGGAGTGGGCGACCTCCTGCCCGCCGCCCCGGCACAACTTCCTCACGCTGCCCAAGGTCCGCTCGGAATCCCCGGCATTCGACCTCCACCACCCGCAGTTCGCGGCGATCACGCCACCCCAGACCCGGTCGGGTCAGGAGCGGGGCTTCAGCTCTCCGCAGTGACCGTCACCGACAGGTCGTTGTCCGCCGTGTAGTACGGCCCCGCCTGCGCCGGGCCCTGCTCCGTCTTCAGCGTGACCTTCGGGTAGGTGAAGATCGGCTTCTTGTCGACGACGTCGTCGAGCAGCCGGGCGATCCGTACCGGCGGCCCGTTCTCCCCCGCGGGGCGCAGCCACAGGTCCCAGATGCCCTCCGTCAGAGCGCCGTAGTCGACGGTGAAGCGGAACTGCGTCCGGTCAGCCGTGACGTCGGCTCGTAGCGGGGTCGCCGGTGCGTGACGGGCGCGCGCTTCGGCGTACGCGTCCGGGGTGAGCGTCTCGCCGTACAGCCGGCCGCGTACGCTCAACTCCCTCTCGTTCACGTACAGTTCGCCCGCCTCGGCGTGCGGGGCGCGCAGCCAGCTGCGGACCGTGAGGTTGCCATGCCGGGTGGCGTACGGGATACGGACGGCGACGTGGCCGGCGGCGGCGTCGGGGGCGCGGTCGATGAGCGAGCGCAGGTCGTTGATGCCGGGCACCAGGCGCTGCGGCTCGCCGTCGGCCGGCTGGGCGTAGGCGTCCCAGCGGCCCTCGGGCAGTTCGACACTGCTGGGAAGTACGGCACGCAGCCGGCCGTCGGCGGCCGGCGTGAGCGGCAGGCTGACCTCCTCGTCGCTGCCGCGGCGGCGCAGCACCAGGTACGCGGCGCCGGCCCGGGCGGCCTGGCTGAGGTCAAAAGTGAGCCCGCCCGCGGAGTCGGCGATGCAGTCGGCGCGCGGAGGCAGGGCGGCGTCCTCGTCGGTGTGCCGGGGCGCGGGCTGCGGAGCCAGCGTCATGATGCGGCGTGCCCCTTCTTCAATGCCGCGCGTCCGGCATCCCGAACGGCATACGCGCCACCGAGCAGCGCTGCGCGGGTGCGGTGCAGTGAGCCGCGCATCCGTCCATCCGCCGAGTCACCGCCGCGGGTGACGAGGCCGGAGAACAGCGACTCGTAGCGTTCGGCGATCCGGCTCGGGTCGAAGCGCTCGGAGTCCTTGAGGGCCGCGCTCGCCATCCGGTGGCGGAGCGCGTCGTCGTTGATCAGCTCCAGGAGGCCGTCGGCGATGGCCTTGACGCTGCCGACCTTGACGAGGCGTCCGTCGACACCGTTGTCGATGATCTCCCCGGGGCCGTGCGGGCAGTCCGTGGAGACGACGGGCAAACCGCAGCGCATGGCCTCGACGATCGTCATGCCGAAGCTCTCCAGGCTGGAGGTGACGGCGGCGATGGAACCCTTGGTCCACTCGGGCTCGATGGGGTGGGCGGGGCCCATCAGATAGACGTGGTTGTAGAGACCGAGGTCGTCGATGAGGGCGCGCAGCTTGTCCTTCTGCTTGCCGCCGCCGTATATCCGCAGGCGCCAGTCGGGCCGTTGGGCGCGTACCCGGTCGAAGGCCTTGATCAGCAGGTCGTACCGCTTGACCGGGGCGAGCCGCCCGGCCGCCACGACCCACTTGCCGGAGCCGTCCGCGGGCTGGATGCCGGGCGCGGGCACGGAGTTGGGCACGGCCTCGAGGCATACGCCGGGCAGCCGCATCTTCTTGCGGTACGCACCGGCATCCGCCTCGGTGGTCGTCGTGAGCGCGTCGAGCCTGGGGTAGACGCCGCGCAGTTCCTCGCGCAGGGCGGCCGAGTGGCTGTCGAGCGTGAGGTGCTCCTGGCCGACGCGGATCGGGCCGCGCCGGGTCTCACGGGCCAGATGCACGTTCAGGCCGGGCCTGGTGCCGACCACGACATCGGCGTCGACCTTCGCGAGGTGCTCGGCGATACGACGGTCGGTGAGGGCGCTGTACTGCTCGTAGCGGCCCTCCGCACGCGGGAAGACCGTGGCAGGATGCTTGTTCTCGGGGTCCTCGCCCTCGTATCCCGGGCTCTCCCTGCGAAGGTCGACGAGGTGGCGCAGACGGACACGCGGGTCGGGCGCGAAGACCGGCTCGTCGCGGTGGCGGAACACCGAGACGATCTCGACGTCGTGCTGCTCGGCCAGAGTACCGGCGAGGTTGAACGTCGTCCGGATCGTCCCCCCGATCCCGTACGCGTTGTGTATCAGGAAAGAGATATGCATGCGTCCCCGAATCCCCTGTCTCGTCCGCTGCCGCGTGGTTAGACCTGGGCCACTGGGAGATGGTTGGCTCCATCATCATCTTGTTCCCTAAAAGTTTCCCATTTGGTAACAGATATACGGAACCGTTCGTCATCTTCATCCCTACCGGGCAAGTAGAGGGCCTCGCTCGGAGCATGTATCTCAGGGCTCGTAGGCCAGCTGCGGTACGTCGAAACAGGTGCTGTTCATGTCGCCCTGGCTCACCCACCCCTCGTTGTCCTGCCAACGGGCCACGGACACACAGGTCCTGCGGGCCTTCGGGGGCTCGGCCAGGCGCTCGTAGGTGACGGGCAGCAGCAGGCCGTCGGCTGTATACGGCTTACCCTCGCCTCTCTCGCCCCCCTCGGCCACGAAGCGGTCGACACACGCGCGCGTGATGCCCGTTCGTGCACAGGACTCGGCCGCGTCCGCGAACCACATCGCCGCCGCCCAGCCCTCCAGCTGCCACTGGGAATGGGTTTCCAAGTCCTTCGTGGCGTCCCGGAATTCCCGTACGGCCTCGTGGTCCGTGTCCTCGTGGTTGCGGCTGGAGCCCGTCGCCCACAGGGCGTTGCGGCAGCGCGGCGAGTCCTTGTAGTCCTCGCGGACGGTGGACGACCAGTTCTGCACATTGGTGACCTTGGCCAGGACCTCGGCGCCCACGTCGTCCATGGCCTTGCACAGCTGGGCGTTGCCGTACGAGTCGATGGCGTCGAAGACCAGGTCGGCGCCCTGCTCCTTCAGGTCGGCCGCCGCGGCGCGGAAGTTGGGCAGCGAGAAGTCGACCTGCTCGGTGACCACCTCGTAGCCCTCGGCCTCAAGGCCCCGGGTGATGAGCCGCGCGTACGCGGCCGACGCCGGCTGGTTGTAGGAGACGACCGCCGCCGTACGGGCGCCCTGCTCCCGCTTGAAGTAGCGGTACACCTCCGTACCGCCGTACAGCTTGCCGTCCCAGCCGGGCTTCCCGTTCCGAGGCGCGAGGCTGCCGTAGATGCTGTAGAGGTGCGGATACGTGTCGTACGCCGGGCCGATGGGCTGTCCGCCGATGTCGGGCACGCGCGCGCGTGAGACGCGGGAGGCGCCCGCGTAGTCCAGAGACGCACCGGCGACGAGGGCGACGACCTTCTCCTCGTCGACGAGCTTGTGCACGCACTCGTTGTTGCCGACCCCACTGCCGCCGTCGTCGCACGTACGGACCTCGACCCGGCGGCCGTCGATGCCGCCGCGCGCGTTCAGCCGCTCGAAGTAGGCCTTCGCGCCGTCGCGCGGGCCGGTGAACGCGTCGCCGCCGACCGGGCTGGTGGCGCTGGTGATGACGCCGACGCGGATCGGCTCGCCGCCGGCCCGTGTGGGGGCGTTGTCATCGGGCCGGTTCTCGAAGTCGCTCTCCGGGAGGCGGCTGCCGCAGGCCGTGCTCAGCAGGAGCAGCAGGCCCGCGACGGCGCACTCAGCAGCCCGGAAGCGGCGACGCATTGCCGCTCAGCCCGACCAGGCCGCACAGCGTCTTGACGGAGACCTTCCACACATCGTCCTGCTCGACGGCCGTCCCCTTGGCGTCGTGCATGACCGTGGCGCCCTTCAGAGTGAGGGTGTACGTCACGTTCGCCTCGGTCGCCGAGGTGAACTCGACCTTGTTGACCTCCGCCTGCACCTGCCCGCCGCGCTCGTCACCGCTGAAGGCCTGCAGGACCGGGGCCATCCGGTCGCCGTTCTCCAGGTAGGCCTGCTTGTCCTTCAGCGGGGTGGCGGGGTCGAAGAACTTCACCCAGTTCTCCTTGATCTCCCGCTCCGCCGCCGCAGCGTCCTCCGGCGCCGTGGGACTCTCTTCGGTGCGGGTGGGTTCCTCCACCGTGGGCGAGGGCGGCGTCGTGTCGCCGCCGCCGCTGTCGTCACCGCAGGCCGTGAGGGCCGGGCCCGCCACCAGGACCGCGGCTGCCAGCCACGCTGCCGTACGCCGTCCGGGACCACGCATCCGCTTGCCGCTCCCCCGCTTGAGGTCGCTGCCGAGAACCATCTGGCTCACCACCGGGTGTCGGTCCGGGCCATCAGCGCCCGGTTCTTTCAGGGTCAGCTTCCACAGGGCATAGTGCAAGCCATCGGCTGGCATGGACAGATACGTGACAGACACATGACGTGGGAGCTCCGATGCGGACTGCTCGACTGCGGACTGTGCACCCCGTCCTCTGGGCCGGGTGGGCGGCGCTCGCCGCCGGAGCGGTGCTGTGCGTCATCGGCTGGTACGGGATCTCGGGCGAGCGGTTCGCCGAGCGGCAGCTGCCCTATCTCGCGTCCTGCACGGTGCCCGGCGCCGCGCTGATCATCGCGAGTGCGGTGCTGCTCACCCACGGCAGGAACGCCCTCGCGGCGGCGCGCGTGGAGGAGCTGTACGGGCTCCTGGTGGCCGCCGAATCCGCCGACGCAGACGAGTCCGGGCAGGCCGTGACGGAACCCGTCGCCGTCAGCGGCGAGTTGCTGATGGTGCCGGGCGGCACCCTGTGGCACCGGGCCGACTGCCCGCTGGTCGCCGGGAAGACGGACGCCCTGCCGGTCGACTCGCGGGTCCTCGCGCGCGGGGAACTGGATCCCTGCCCGATCTGCGAGCCCGCCGCCTCGGACGACCGGTCGTCCGAGGCGGGCGGCTGATGGCGTCACTGACGTACGACCTCACGCTCGCCGGGCTGTCCGTCGGCGCTGCCGCCGCGCTCACCGGGATCGGGCTGATCGTCACCCACCGGGCGACCGGCGTGCTCAACTTCGCGCACGGCGCGATCGCGATGGTGTGCGCCTATGTGCTGCGTCAGCTCACGGTCGAGTGGGACTGGCCGCTCCCGCTCGCCGCCGCCCTCACCCTGCTCGTGGTGGCGCCGGGCATCGGCCTGGCCCTGGAACGCTTCGTCTTCCGTCCGCTGTCCGTCCTCGGCAGCGATCCGGCGCAGACACTGGTCGCCTCGATCGGCGTGTTCGTGCTGCTGGTCGGCGGAGCGGCGCTGATCTGGGGTCCGGGCGCCCACTCGGACGCGCCGACGTTCGTATCGGCGGATCCCTGGGGTCAGTTGGCCGTGACGCTGGTGCTGGCCGTGGGTGTGGGGGCGCTTACCCGCTGGACGCGCTTCGGGCGGGAGCTGCGGGCCGTCGTCGACGACCGTTCGCTCGCCGTTCTCGGCGGCATCGACGCGGACCGGGTGGCCGCTGCGGGCTGGGCCTTCGGCTCGTTCACGGCGGGACTGACGGGGGTGCTCCTGGCGCCTTACGTACGCCTTGATCCGTACGGTCTGCCGCTGCTGGTCATGGAGGTGGTGGCGGTCGCGGTGGCCGCCCGGATGCGCAATCTGCCGGTGGCCGTGGTGGTGGCTCTGGGCATCGGGGTCGCCCAGAGCCAGCTGACGCGGCTCCACCCGTCGGGCTGGCGCGAGCCGCTGGTGCAGGCACTGGGGGCGAACCTCTTCGTCGTCGCGCTGCTGATCGCGGCGCTGGTGCTGCCGGGGATCGGCACCCGGGACGCGCTGCCGCGCACGGCGACCGCGCGGGTGGCGACACCGCCGGGCGCGTGGATAGTGGCCGTGGTCCTCTTCCTGATCCCGCTTGGTTTCGCGGGCCGGGATCTGCATACGTCCGTGCAGGTCCCGGCGCTGGGCGTGGTGCTGCTTTCCCTGGTCGTGGTGACGGGCCGCGGCGGCCAGATCTCGCTCGGTCAGGCGGCGTACGCGGGTCTCGGCGCCCTCTTCACGGCGCTGCTGGCGGCGGGCCGCTTCCCGGGCCTGCCGGAGCTTCCCGAACTGGCCGCGCTGGTGCTCGCCGTCCTGTTGGTGGCACCGCTGGGGCTGCTGACCGGCTGGCCCGCCATCAGCCGGCACGGTCTCGCCCTCGCCCTCGCGACCTTCGCGGTGGGCGTCGGCGTCAGCCGCTTCGTCTTCGCCCAGCCGTACGCGACGGCGGGCCTGACGCTGGGCCGCCCGGCGGGCTTCGAGAACGACCGCACGTACTACGTACTCGAACTCGGCCTCCTGGCAGGCGCCTTGCTCGCCGCGCACGCACTGCGCCGGGGCCGCACCGGGCGCGCCCTGGCCGCGATGCGCGACCACGAGGCGGGCGCGTCGGCGGCGGGCGTCCGCGTACCCGCACTGAAGCTGACGGCCTTCGTGGCGGGCGCGGCCCTGGCCGCCCTGGGCGGCGGCATGCTCGGCATGGGCCTGCGCGCCTTCGACCCCGCCGCGTACGACCCCGTGCGCGGTCTCCTCTGGTTCGCGGCGATCGTCGTCCTCGGCGCCGACAGCGTCCTCGGCGCCCTGGCCGCGGCGGCGCTCCTGGTGGGCCTGGACGCGGGCACCCGAGGCGGCGTGGCGGCGGCGCTGATCGGCCTCCTGGCTGTGCTGGTGGGCCGCTTCCCCGGCGGCCCCTACGAGGCGCTGCGCCTGGCGGCGAGCCGTCTCCGCCTGCGCCGCGAGGCGACGCTCACGCCGCTGGGGACCGGCGTACGGAAGAGGCTGCGCCCGAAGCCGCCCGCGTCGAACCGGGCGCGGGTCTCGGCGGGGGCGACGGGAGTCTCGGCGGGAGCACCGGGCTCGACGGAGGCACCCGGTCCCGCCGGGGAACGCGGTCCCGCCGGGCCGTGCCCTGGCGGCACGCCCCGCCAGGGCACGGCCCAGGGCCCGAGCGGGACGCGCGAGCAGGGCGGAACAGCCGCCGGCCCTGGCCGAACGGGGGAACCGGAGGCGCCCGGCCCCGCCGGGACGGGTGGCACGGGCGGCACAACTCGCCCGGACACAGCCCACGGTCCCAGCGGTACGCCCGAGCCGGGCACAACGCCCGCCGGCCCGAGCCGCCCGGCACCCGACCGAACCAGAGAACCAGGACCGGCAGGAACACCCCGCCCAGCCGCGGCAGACAGCCCAGAAGGCCCACCCCACCCGCCCACGCCCCACGGCCCCAGCGGGACACCCGAACCGGGCACACCGCCCGCCGGCCCCGACGACGCGGCACCTGACCAAGACGCCGCGTCCGAGTCGGCCGGGCCCCCCACGGGCCGCGGCCCTGCGCTGCCGCCGAAGCCGCGGGGTGAGCCGGCCGGGCGCCTCCTCCGTGCCCGCGGCCTTCGTGTCACGTACGGCGGTTTCACCGCCCTCGACGGTGTCGATCTCGACCTCCGGCCGGGTGCGGTCACCGCCGTCGTCGGTCCCAACGGGGCCGGGAAGAGCACCCTGTTCCACTGTCTCGCCGGGACCGTGCGGCCGGACGCGGGGCGTGTCACGTTCGGGGAGCGGGATGTGACCCGGCTCCCGGCTCACGCCCGTACGCGTCTCGGCGTGGCGCGGACGTTTCAGCAGCTCGCTGTCTTCCCGACGTTGACGGTGGCCGAGAACGTGCGGGTCGGCGCCGAGCACGGGCGCGTCGTCGATCCGGGCGCCGTGGAGCGCGTGTCGCGGCTGCTCGGACTCGACGGGGCGGTACGGGCCTTGCCCGCGGCGGGGCTGCCGACCGGCACCCTGCGGCGTGTCGAACTCGCCCGCGCCCTCGCGGGCAGCCCGCGTGTCCTGCTCCTCGACGAGCCCGCCGCGGGCCTCGACACGGGCGAAGTGGCCGCGCTGGCCCGCGTGTTGCGGGCCGTCGCCGCCGACGGCATGGCCCTGCTCGTCGTCGAGCACGACCTGGACCTGGTGGCCGACCTGGCCCACACCGTGCACGTCATGACGGCGGGTCGCATCGTGGCCTCCGGCCCCACCCGCCACGTACTTGACAGCCTCGAAGGACTCGACACGGCGGTCGAACCATGAACACCGGCATTTCGCTGCGCCACGCGCGCGTGCGGTACGGCCCGCTGGAGGCCCTGCACGGAGTGACCCTCCTCGCGCCCGCCCCCGGCCTCACCGTCCTGCTCGGCCGCAACGGCTCGGGCCGTACGACAGCACTGCGCGCCCTCGCCGGAACCGTCCCCCTCTCCCGCGGCGCCGTGGTGTGGGACGGCACCGATGTGACGCGAATGCCCGCATACGAACGAGCCCGCCGCGGACTGTGCATGGTGCCGGAGCGGCAGGCCGTCTTCGGTTCGCTCACCGTCCGCGAGAACCTCGAACTCGCCGCCACCGGCGGCCACTTCGAGCCCGCTCTGGACGCCTACCCCGCCCTGCGCCCCCTGCTCGCCAGGAACGCCGGCACTCTCTCCGGCGGCGAGCAGCGCATGCTCGCCCTCTCCCGCGCCCTCCTGGCACGCGCGCGCGTGGTGCTCGTCGACGAACCCGCGCAGGGCATGTCACCGCCGGTCGCGGCCCGCACGTACGAACTGCTCGGCGGCCTCGACGCCTGTGTGATCGTGGCCGAACAGCGACTGCCGCCCGGCCTGAGCGGCAGGGCGGCAGTCGTGTACGAACTTCGGCGTGGCGAGGTCGTGTTCAGCGGCGAGGCGGCGGAGGTGGCAGCGGCGGACCCATCAGCACCGGACCGTGAGTGACCGTTGCCTGGCCGGAGGCGGCGCCCTTGGGGAGGCTCAGCATCATGCCGGGAGTCAGCCGGTCGGGGTCCTTCCCGACGATCTGCTCGTTGAGCTGGTAGAGCTCCTGCCAACCACCCTTGATCTTGTAGCGGCGGGCAAGCGACGAGAGCGTCTCGCCGGACTTCACCACATGCGCCCGCCCCTTGAGTCCGTACCTCTTGGAGCAGACGGGCCACGCCTCCCATCCCTGAACGCTCAGCACCTCCTGGGCGATGGTGATCTGCTCCTGACGCGTGGCCAGGTCCGCGCGCGGCGCGTACTTCAGCCCGCCGAACAGCTCCCAGGAGGACTGCAGGAACTGCAGCCCTCCGTAGAAGCCGTTTCCGGTGTTCACATTCCAGCGCCCACTGCTCTCGCACTGGGCGAGACAGCCCCACGGCCACTGGTCCTTCTCACAGTCGTACGCCGCCCCTGCCGCGGTCGGCGGACCGGGCGCCGGGGGCGGTGTCGGTGGCGCCGGGGCCGCCTCGGCGGGGGCAAGCAGGGTCAGGGCTACGGCGACGACTGCCGCGTACCACGTGCGCTTGATCAGCATTCGCCCACGCTAAGCAGGCAGCCACGGAGGTCCGCCCAGCCGCGCCTGAGGCGGGTGGGGCCCCACCCGGTCGGAGGACCGGATGGGGCCCAGAAGCTCCCTCGTACCCGAGGGCAGGGGGAGTAAGGGCTCAGAGGTCGAGCCGCTGACCGGGGACGATCATGTGGGGATCGGCGCCGATGGCGGCCTTGTTGGCGGCGTAGATCCGCTCCCATGTGGTGCCGTGCCGCGCGGCGATGGCGCTCAGCGTGTCGCCTGCACGGACGGTGTAGTCGCCGCGGGACGCGTCGCGGCCGGTGTGGCTCGTCGAGCGGGCCGGCGCCTTCGACGGCTTCGCGGGCTTGGACGGGGCGGCCTTGGTGCTGGGCGTGGACGCCGCGGGCGCGCTGCCGGACGCACCGGCACGCGAGGAGCAGGTGGGCCAGGCGCCCCATCCCTGCGCGCGCTGCACCTTGGTGGCCACAGCGATCTGCTGCGCCTTGGAGGCCTTGTCGGCGGTCGACGCGTAGGCCGTGCCGCCGTACGCGCGCCAGGTGGCCGCGGAGAACTGGAGTCCTCCGTAGTAGCCGTTACCGGTGTTGATGTGCCACTTGCCGCCGCTCTCGCACTGGGCGATGCGGTCCCACACTCCGCTGTCCGCCGCTGCGGCGTTGCCGTTCGCGGCCAGCAGTCCGAGCGGGGCGAGCAGTGCCGCCCCGGCGAAGACCGCGGTCGTACGTACCTTGCGAGTGTTGTCGGCACAATCGGACATGTATTTCCCTCTCGAAGGACTCGGGGTCCCCCAAGGCGGGACGGAACTCGCCGCTCTTCGGCCGCGGTCGCTCCGCTCCGCCCCGTCCGCCGACGGTGGTGCATCGAGCTGGCTGTGGTGCGGCCGGCGGACGTACCCGAGCGGTGCTCGTTGCACACGGCCGAGGAATCTATGGAGCTGCGCGGCCCGATATCAACCAAATCCTTGTCATTCCAGGCCAGTTCGCCGTTACCAGCAGTATCGGCGAATTCCAGCCACCCACTTCATTCGCTGATATCCGGATTTGTCGACCTGGCATGCCGGTGATCTGTGACTCACCTCACCGGATCAACTTCCTTGGACATCCGAGAAGTTGGCGTGGAGTAGCAGATTCCGCAGCCGGATTCACGGTGCGCGCAGGATGGTTCGATTCCGTTCGCTTCAGGGCGTGACTCCGGCCACAGATCGCCCGTTGTCTTCTTCATGAACCGGGAACCCTCCCGCTTCATGAGCCGGGAGCCGCCCGGCGACGCCACGCACCGCATCCCGAGGAGCCACCCGTGCCGCGCATGCTCGACGTCAGCGACGACGTACGCGCCGAGATCGGCGACGAAGAAGCCGACCGGCTGCTCGCCGGAGAGAACGCCCCCGGCAGTTACGACTGCACGTCCTGCCGCACTCCGGGCGACTCGGAACAGGAGCGCACCAGCACCGTCCTGTTCATCGGCGATGAGACCGCCGTGCTCGCCTTCGCCCACGCCACCTGTCTGCCCTCGCAGGTCGTCCAGGTCACGGAGGAGCAGCTGCAGGGGGCCGTCCGCTCGATCACCGGACAGGACTCGGCCGCCGGGCACGAGCGCCCCTCGGAGGCCCTGCCCGAGCAGGCCGTCCTCGGTGTCACCAGCGGACTCGTCCTGCTCGGCGGCGAGTTGCACCCCGCGCTCGTGGTCGAACCGACCGGGCCCATCGCGCGCCCCGGCACGACGGGAGGCGGCGGTGACGACTTCCTGCCGCTCCTCATCGAGCAGGGCTTCATGCCGCTGTCCCAGCTGACCGAGGTGCCGCCCGTGCTGCACGGCTGGTCCGTGCTGCTCGCCATGGGTCAGCTGCACGCGGTCCTGCAGCCCGGAACCGGTGGCGGCTCGCCCGTCGCCTGGTGGCAGGCCCACCAGCCGCTCCAGGTCACCGACAGCTGGCGGCAGGCCGCCAACAAGCACCAGCAGGTGCTGCTGTTCGCGGCGCCGGTCGGCTCGATCGGCCGCCAGCCCCGCGAGGACCTGCTCCGCGAGGCCCTCGACAAGGCGGCGGCCAACGGCAAGCTGGTGGCTTGCGCGATGCCGCTCGCAGGGACGTGAGCGTACGCGCCCCTATCAGGGGCGCGGGGCTGTATCAATTTGCCGCTCCGCCGCGATGGGGGCGCGACCAGCCACAACGAACCCGCAGCTTTCGAACCGCCTAACCAGCGGAGCGCTCCCGCATCCGTTGGGCTTCGGGGTCGTTGGCACGTACGTGCACACCTACGACTCCCCTCGCCGCCTGCCGTACACGTCACCGATCCCGGCCATGCGGCCGGCGCAGGACTCCTCCGGTCAGTCGGCCACGCCGATCTACGACGCGCTCTACGCGGAGTTCCGCCGGTCCTTCCGTGCCCTGCCGGGCGATCGCAGCGGCGAGGAGGAGCTGGGCTTCACCGCCTTCGGTACCGTGCAGAACGCGAGTGGACGCCCGGCCTCGCGCGGCCGCAGCACCACCGGCGTCTGGCAGCCGGTCGCGCGGCAGCACGCCTCGGGGCTGATTCCGGCGCTGCCACCCTGGCCCCGTAAGGAACGCTGACGCGGCTGTTCGCACATACGGGACATCTACATCTCGTACGCACGGAAAGGGCCCCCTGCACCAGCAGGGGGCCCTTTCAACGCACTCAACTCGCCCCAGGCGCCCGTTACTTCTTCTTGCCGCGCTTCTCGCGAACCCGTACGGAGATGTGGATCGGCGTCCCCTCGAAGCCGAACTGCTCACGCAGGCGGCGCTCCACGAAGCGCCGGTAGCCGTGCTCGATGAAGCCGGACGCGAAGAGCACGAACCGCGGCGGCTTCGTGCCCGCCTGCGTACCGAACAGGATCCGCGGTTGCTTGCCACCCCGGATCGGGTGCGGATGCGAGGCGACCAGCTCACCGAGGAAGGCGTTCAGCCGGCCCGTCGGGACCCGGGTCTCCCAGCCCGCCAGCGCCGTCTCGATGGCCGGGACCAGCTTCTCCATGTGGCGGCCCGTGAGCGCCGAGACGTTCACGCGCGGCGCCCACGCCACCTGGCCGAGCTCGGTCTCGATCTCCCGCTCCAGGTAGTAGCGGCGCTCCTCGTCGAGGGTGTCCCACTTGTTGAAGGCGACGACGATCGCGCGGCCCGCCTCCACGGCCATCGTCACGATGCGCTGGTCCTGGACGGAGATGGACTCGGAGGCGTCGATGAGGATCACCGCGACCTCCGCCTTCTCCACGGCGGCTGCCGTGCGCAGCGAGGCATAGTAGTCGGCGCCCTGCTGGAGGTGGACGCGCTTGCGGATGCCCGCCGTGTCCACGAACTTCCAGGTGATTCCGCCGAGTTCGATGAGCTCGTCGACCGGGTCACGGGTGGTGCCCGCGACCTCGTCGACGACCACGCGCTCCTCGTTCGCCACCTTGTTGAGCAAGGACGACTTGCCGACATTCGGGCGGCCGATGAGGGCGATACGGCGAGGTCCGCCGACGCCGCCGCCGAAGGTCTGCGCCGGGGCGTCCGGCAGCGCCTCCAGTACTGCGTCCAGCATGTCGCCGGTGCCGCGGCCGTGCAGAGCGGAGACGGGGTGCGGCTCGCCGAGGCCGAGGGACCACAGGTACGCCGCGTCGGCCTCGCCGCTCGGGCCGTCGACCTTGTTGGCGCACAGCACGACGGGCTTGCCCGCCTTGCGCAGCAGGCGGACGACCGCCTCGTCGGTGTCGGTCGCGCCGACCTTGGCGTCCACGACGAAGACGACCGCGTCGGCCGCGTCGATCGCGTACTCGGCCTGCGCGGCCACGGACGCGTCGATGCCGAGGACGTCCTGCTCCCAGCCGCCGGTGTCGACGACCTTGAAGCGGCGGCCCGCCCATTCGGCCTCGTAGGTGACGCGGTCGCGGGTGACACCGGGCTTGTCCTCGACGACGGCCTCGCGGCGGCCGATGATGCGGTTCACCAGGGTCGACTTGCCGACATTCGGGCGGCCGATGATGGCGAGCACCGGGAGCGGGCCGTGTCCGGCGGCCTCGATCGCGCCCTCGACGTCCTCGACGTCGAAGCCCTCTTCCGCGGCGAGCTCCATGAACTCCGCGTACTCGGCATCGCCAAGTGCCCCGTGCTCGTGCTCCGAGCCGTCGGGCTGGATGTGGTCGTTCATGAAGTCCGTACCTCGTCGTTCATCGTGGTGATCGGTGGAACCCCTGATTCCGGGTGATCCACTACTCAAGTGTCGCCTAGTGCGTGGGGAGACGCCGGGCGTTTTCCAGGCGTCCGGTGAGGCGCCTGGCATCTTCCAGGTGGGCGGCGAGCTGCTTCTGGATGCGCCCGGTCGCCTCGTCGAGCGCCTTGCGCGTACGCCGTCCGCTGCCGTCGCCCGCTTGGAAGGGATCCCCGAAGACGACGTCGACCCGACTGCGCAGTGGAGGCAGCCCCTTTATCAACCGTCCGCGCCGCTCCGTACTTCCCAGGACGGCGACCGGAACGACCGGCGCTCCGCTGCGCACGGCGAAGTAGGCGAGCCCCGCGCGCAGCGAGGCGAAGTTCCCCTCGCCGCGGGTGCCCTCGGGGAAGATACCGAGGACGCCGCCGTTCTCCAGGACGCCGAGGGCCTGGGTGATGGCCGTGCGGTCGGCGATCGAGCGGTCCACCTTCAGCTGGCCGACGGCGTGCATGAAGGGGCCGAGCGGGCCGACGAACGCCTCCTTCTTGACCAGGAAGTGCGACGGCCGGGGCGCCACGCCGATGACCATCGGACCGTCGATGTTGTGGGAGTGGTTGACGGCGAGGATCACCGGGCCGGTCGCGGGGACCTTCCAGGCGCCGAGCACGCGCGGCTTCCACAGCCCGTACATCAGGCCGACGCCGATGCGCCGCCCGACCTCGGCACCCTTCTCGGACGGAGGGGTCACTTCGCTGCCCGCTTCTCCTCGACGAGGGTGACGACACACTCGATGACCTGCTGGAGCGTGAGGTCGGAGGTGTCCACCTCGACCGCGTCGTCCGCCTTGGCGAGCGGCGAGGTCTTACGGCTGGAGTCGGCCGCGTCCCGCTTCAGCAGGGCCTCGCGGGTCGTGTGGAGGTCGGCGCCCCTCAGCTCACCGCTGCGACGGGCGGCGCGGGCTTCCGGGGACGCGGTGAGGAAGATCTTCAGGTCCGCGTCGGGCAGCACTGTGGTCCCGATGTCCCGGCCCTCGACGACGATGCCCCGCTCGGCTGCCGCGGCGACCGAACGCTGCAGCTCGGTGATCCGGGCGCGCACCTCGGGCACGGCACTGACCGCGCTCACCTTGGAGGTGACCTCCTGGGTGCGGATCGGGCCCGAGACGTCCGTGCCGTCCACCGTGATGGTCGGCGCAGACGGGTCCGTGCCGGACACGATCTCGGGCTTCGCGGCCACGGCCGCGATCGCGGTGGGGTCGCTGATGTCTATGCCGTTGTTCACCATCCACCACGTGATCGCCCGGTACTGGGCACCGGTGTCGAGGTAGCTCAGACCGAGCTGGGCCGCGACGGCCTTCGAGGTGCTCGACTTGCCCGTGCCGGAGGGGCCGTCAATGGCGACGATCACTGCCTGTGCGGTCCGGGCGGCGCTGGTTTCCACGGGTGCGGGCACCTTCCTGATACGGGGTGGTGAACTGGTACGGGCACGATCGCGCCCCGCACAAGGTTACTGTCTCCCCGACCCCGGTATTACTGGCCTCCGGCTGCATCCTCGCCGCCGGACCCTACTGCCGGATCGCCCAACCCCGCTCCCGCAGCGCAGCCGTCAGCACGGGCGCCACCACCGGCTTCACCATCAGCTCCACCAGACCCGCCTGTTGCCCGGTCGCGTGCTCGATCCGTACGTCCTCGATGTTGACGCCCGCGGCGCCCGCGTCCGCGAAGATGCGGGCCAGTTGGCCCGGCTGGTCGTTGATGAGGACGACGACGCTCTCGTACACCGTGGGGGCGGCGCCGTGTTTGCCGGGAACTCGGATCTGGCCGGCGTTGCCGCGGCGCAGGACGTCCTCGATGCCGGTGGCGCCCTCGCGGCGCTTGGCCTCGTCGGAGGACTGGAGGGCGCGCAGGGCCTGCACCGTTTCGTCCAGGTCGGCGGAGACGTCCGCGAGGAGGTCGGCCACCGGCCCGGGGTTCGCGGACAGGATGTCGATCCACATCCGGGGGTCGGAGGCCGCGATCCGCGTGACGTCACGGATGCCCTGGCCACAGAGGCGTACGGCCGCCTCCTCGGCGTTCTCCAGGCGCGCGGCGACCATGCTGGACACCAGGTGAGGCATGTGGGAGACCAGGGCGACCGCGCGGTCGTGGGCGTCGGCGTCCATCACAACCGGCACGGCCCGGCAGTGCGACACCAACTCCAGCGCCAGGTTGAGCACTTCGGTGTCGGTGTCCCGGGTCGGCGTCAGCACCCAGGGGCGGCCCTCGAAGAGCTCCCCGGTCGCGGCCAGGGGACCCGACTTCTCACGGCCCGACATGGGATGCGAACCGATGTACGCGGAGAGGTCGAGACCCAGTGACTCCAGCTCACGACGCGGCCCGCCCTTGACGCTGGCCACGTCCAGATAGCCGCGCGCGACCCCGCGCCGCATCGCGTCGGCGAGCGTCGCGGCCACGTGTGCGGGCGGCGCCGCGACGATCGCGAGGTCGACGGGGCCCGCGGGCTCCTCGTCCGTGCCGGCGCCGAGCGCGGCGGCCGTACGGGCCTGCTCCGGGTCGTGGTCGGCGAGGTGCACGACGACGCCACGCCCCACCAGGGCCAGCGCCGCCGACGTGCCGATGAGCCCCGTACCGATGACGAGTGCGGTCCTCACTGGGCGATGTCCTTGCGGAGCGCTGCCGCGGCGCCGAGGTAGACATGTGCGATGTCGGAGCGCGGCAGATCGGATTCGATGTGCGCGAGGACGCGTACGACCCGGGGCATGGCGCCCTCGATGTCCAGCTCCTGCGCGCAGATCAGCGGTACGTCGACGATGCCGAGCTTGCGCGCGGCGGCTGCCGGAAAGTCGCTGTGCAGATCGGGCGTCGCCGTGAACCAGATGCTGATGAGGTCCTCGGTGGTCAGGGAGTTCCGCTCCAGGATGGCGGTGAGCAGCTCACTGACCTGCTCGTCCATGTGCCCGGCTTCGTCCCGCTCCAGTTGGACGGCGCCGCGGACCGCTCGTACCGCCACGGTGTCGCTCCTCGCTGATGTACGTATTGGCTCTGCACATCCAGCGTAGTCAGCCCGCAGTACGCGAGTACGCGGCGCCCGCCTGCCGAGACGAGGGGCGATC
Source organism: Streptomyces vastus (assembly GCF_039532825.1). NCBI lineage: Bacteria > Bacillati > Actinomycetota > Actinomycetes > Kitasatosporales > Streptomycetaceae > Streptomyces > Streptomyces vastus. The sequence goes on along the minus strand of NZ_BAAASJ010000014.1, from coordinate 47,508 downwards.
CCCTTGTCGGGGGCCCGGCCCAAGCCCCTGCCATTGTTACGGAACCGTACGTTCCCGCCACTCGGAGTGAAACCGTCTGGGTCCGCCTCTGGACGCCGCCCCCGCGCTTCCGCTTGCATGGGGATGCTGTCCGCGACGCCTCGGGGGAGGCACAAATGAAGCGCTCCGGACCACTTTTCACGCTTCTCGGGGGACTCCTGCTGGCCCTGTTGATGCTGTCGCTCAACGCGACGACAGGGACGAGCACCACCTCATCGGCTGGGGGCGAGAAGCCCGCCACGAAGGTGTCGCCCAGCCCGGCGCCGGACCCGACGAAGACGACCGCCCCACCGAGCCCGTCGCCGAGCGCACCGGGCAACGCCGACTACGCGGGCCGCACGGACGACGACTCCTCCGCGGTCGCGGTCTCCCTGCGCGACGGCAGGGCGATCGCGTACTTCTGCGACGGCCGGGACCAGGAGTCCTGGCTGAAGGGCGACGTCAAGGCCGACGGCACCATGCGCCTCACCAGCCGGCAGGGCGGCGTGCTGAACGGCGAGCTGAAGGGCAGCCGGATCAGCGGCACGGTGGACATGGGTCAGCAGGAGTACGGGTTCACCGCAGACAAGGCGCTCAAGCCCTCGGGGCTGTACCGGGCCACCGAGTCCGTACGCGGTGCCGAGATCGACGGCGGCTGGATCGTGCTGCCGGACGGTCAGCAGGTCGGCATCGTCAAGCGTGACGGCACCCCCTCGGCCGCGCCCCGTATCGACCCCGAGACCGGCGCCGTGACGGTCGACGGACAGCAGCTCACCGCGCGCCCCGTGCAGCCGTAGTCCTGCCCTGTGCAGCCGTAGTCCTCCGTTCAGCCCTGGCCTCAGCCCTGACCGCAGGGAGCCGACCATGACCGTCGACCCGAACGCCGCCACCCAGGACTTCCCCTCGCCCGAACCGGCCCGCGGTCGCCGCCCGCAGGCCGTCGGCTACCTCGTCCCGGCCCTGGTCGCCGGGGCGGTCGCCCTCGCCCTCGGCGCCTACGGCAAGGTGCACGACCCGGCCGGCACGGCCTTCAACCTGGCCGGGTTCAGCAGCACGGGCGCCGTCAAGTCCTGGCTGGCCACGGCGGCGATGGGCTTCGCGGTCGTCCAGCTCGTCTCGGCGCTCATGGTGTACGGGAAGCTGCCGGGACCGAGCTGGGCAGGGGTGCTGCACCGCTGGTCGGGGCGGGTCGCGTTCCTGGTCGCGGTGCCGGTCGCTGTGCACTGCTTGTACGCATTGGGCTACCAAACATATGAACCGCGCGTATTGTGGCATTCGGTCCTGGGCTGCTTCTTCTTCGGTGCCTTCAGCGCCAAGATGCTGCTCCTTCGCTCGGAGCGACTGCCCGGTTGGCTGCTGCCCATCGTCGGCGGGCTCGTCTTCGCCGTGCTCACGGTGGTCTGGCTGACCTCCGCCCTCTGGTTCTTCCGCACCTTCGGAGTGACCACATGACGATCAGCGCGACGCGTCGCACGGTTCTCGCGGCGGGCGCGGCAGGCGCGGCTGCCCTGCTCGTGGGGTGCAGCGAGTACGGGAACGGCGGAGGCGAGGCGGAGTCGCCGCCTCAGGAGGAGCCGACGTCCGGCGAGTCCCCGGCCGGCGAGGAACTGGCCAAGACCACCGACATCCCGGTCGGCGGCGGCAAGATCTTCAAGGACGAACAGGTAGTCGTCACCCAGCCCGAACAGGGCGAGTTCAAGGCCTTCTCGGCCATCTGCACCCATCAGCGCTGCACGGTCGCCAACGTCTCGGACGGCACCATCAACTGCACCTGCCACGGCAGCAAGTTCCGCGTCGCCGACGCCTCGGTGGCGGACGGCCCCGCGACGAGGCCACTCCCCGAGGAGAAGATCGCGGTCACGGGAAATTCGATCCGCCTGGCGTGAACGGGCCCCTAGGCTCGTCCGCATGAGCCCCGAGGAGCTGGTCCGCGATCACACGATCTACTCCTGCGTCATGGGCTCCCGTGCCTTCGGTCTGGCCACGGACACGAGTGACACCGACCTCCGGGGCGTCTTCCTGGCCCCCACCCCGCACTTCTGGCGCTTCGAGAAGCCGCCGACGCACACCGACGGCCCCGCGGACGAGCAGTTCAGCTGGGAACTGGAGCGCTTCTGCGCACTGGCCCTGCGCGCCAACCCGAACATCCTGGAGTGCCTGCACTCCCCGCTCGTCACCTACGCGGACGACACGGGCCGCGAACTCCTCGCCCTGCGCGAAGCGTTCCTCTCCCGCCAGGCTCACAACACCTTCGCGCGCTACGCACTGGGCCAGCGCAAAAAGCTGGAAGCGGACGTCCGCACCCACGGCGCACCCCGCTGGAAGCACGCCATGCACCTGCTGCGCCTCCTGACGAGCTGCCGCGACCTGCTCCGCACGGGCACCCTCACTCTCGACGTCGGCCACCAGCGGGAACCCCTGCTCGCGGTGAAACGCGGCGAGGTCCCCTGGCCGGCCATCGAGTCCCGCATGACCCGCCTCGCCACGGAAGCGGACGAGGCAGCCGCCCGCACCCCACTCCCGCCCGAGCCGGACCGCGCCAGGATCGAGGACTTCCTGATCCGGACCCGCCTTGCATCAGCCGTCCAGCACATTTGAGTTCGTGACTTGGTGCGGGCACGTGGGTGCTGACGGCTCCAGGGACGCGCCCTTTAGGGGCGCGGGGAACTGCGCGACCAGCCACAACGCACCCGCAGTCGCCCATGAACCGAACCCACCCTCCCGGTAGGTGCCCGCGCCCAACCGCCGGAGGCAAGCGGCTCAAGAATCCCAGAGCGCTCCCAGGGCCATGAGATCACCCCGGTACTCGATCCTGTCGGCCCACTCCGTGGGCCATGCGTCGGCACCGATGTACGCCCCGGCGAACGCGCCCGCCAGGCAGGCGATCGAGTCGGAGTCGCCCGAGGTGCAGGCCGCCCGGCGCAGCGCCGTGAGCGGTTCGTCGAGGAAGAGCAGGAAGCAGAGCAGGCCGGTGGCGAGGGCTTCTTCCGCGATCCAGCCCTCGCCGGTGGCCAGGCACGGGTCCGTCTCGGGTGAGTGTGAGCGCACGGCTTTCTGCAACCGGTCCAGGATCTCCACGCACTCGTCCCAGCCCCGCTCGATGAAGTGCGTGGGCGTCGGGTCCTGGCTGCGCGTCCACAGGTCGCCGAGCCAGTGGTCGTGGTAGCGGCTGCGGTTCTCGTACGCGTACGAGCGCAGCAGGCCGACGAGGCCGGTCGGCTCGGTGCCCTGCGCGAGCAGCCGTACCGCGTGCGCGGTCAGGTCGGACGCGGCCAGCGCCGTGGGGTGGCCGTGTGTGAGCGCGGCCTGCAACTGGGCGGCCCCGGCGCGCTGTTCGTCGCTCAGGCCGGGGATCAGCCCGATGGGGGCGACGCGCATGTTGGCGCCGCAGCCCTTGGAGTGGATCTGGCTGGCGTCCTGCCAGGGCCGGTCCGGGCGCTCCAGCAGACCGCAGGCCCTGAGGCAGGTGTTGCCCGGGGCGCGGTTGTTGTCCGGAGAGCGGTTCCAGGCGATGAACTCCTCGCGTACGGCCTCGGCCATCGCCTCGGGTTCGAGCACCCCGCGGTCCATGACCGCCCGCAGCCCTCGCCCCAACGCCAGGGTCATCTGCGTGTCATCGGTGACGAGCGCCGGCGTCGGCAGCTCCATCTCCCGCCAAGGCCCGTACTTGGCGAGGATCGACGGCACGTCGCGGAACTCGGTCGGGTAGCCGAGCGCGTCCCCGAGCGCGAGACCGTTGAGCGCTCCGGTGGCGGCTTGCTTCCTCACGGTGGTGGTCATACGGGGCGTCCTTCCCGGGACGGTCGGAGCAGAGGTGGGTGGAGGGTGACGGCCGTACCCGCTCGGTACAGCGCCGCCGGCTTGCCCCGCCCGCCGGTCAGGCGCGCCGCGCCGGGGATCGGTTCGACGAAGCCGGGCGTGGCGAGGACCTTGCGCCGGAAGTTGGGCCGGTCCAGGACCGTTCCCCACACCGTCTCGTAGACCTGCTGAAGCTCCCCGAGCGTGAACTCGGGCGTGCAGAAGGCCGTGGCGAGACAGGTGTACTCGAGCTTGGCGCCGACCCGTTCGCGGGCGTCGGCGAGGATCCGGTCGTGGTCGAAGGCGAGCGGCCCGAGCCCGTCGTACGGCAGCCACTGGGCGCGGACCGCGTCTCCGCCGCCGTGCGGCTCGAGCGAAGCGAGGTGGGGGTCCCCTCGGACGGAGTCTGCGGGAGCGTCGGGCAGCAGCGCCGTGTACGCGACGGAGACGACCCGCATCCGGGGATCGCGGTCCGGTTCGCTGTATGTCCGCAGCTGCTCCAGATGCAGCCCGGGGACGTCCGACAGGCCGGTCTCCTCGGCGAGTTCGCGCCGGGCGGCCGTCTCCGCGGACTCGTCGGGCAGGACGAAACCGCCGGGCAGTGCCCAGCGGCCCGCGTACGGCTCCTGCCCGCGCTCGATCAGCAGCACCTGGAGTACGGCCGACCGGATCGTGAACACCGCGAGGTCGACGGTGACGGCGAAGGGCTCGAAGGCGTGCTTGTCGTAGCCCTCGGGTGCGGTGCCCGTTGCTGGTGTCACGCCCGCCCACCTCCTTAATAGTCACTAAGACTATAAAGAGGTGGGCGAGGCTGTGGCAACCCCTCAACTCCCGTCCCTGGACGTCAACTCCCGCCCTTGGACGACCTCCCGTCCCTGGACGTCAAATCCCCTGCTTGGACGGCGCGAACGACGCCACCACCGCCCCGGCGGCCGAGACCGCCGCCGAGACCCACAGCGCGGGGGCGCATCCGTCGATGAAGCTCTCCGCCGAGTCATAGCCTCCGTACCGGACGAACACGGCCGCGGCCACGGCGACTCCGAAGACCCCGCCCAGCTCGCGCAGCGCGTTGTTGACGCCCGACGCGACGCCCACCTCTGCGGGCGGCACCGACGAGCTCACGGCGTTCGCGACGGTGGGGAAGACCATGGAGATGCCGACTCCGGCGATGATCAGCGGCACGACCAGGCGGTCGTAGCCGACCCCGGGCTCCACCTGCCAGGCCATCAGCCCGAGCCCCACCGCCTGGAGGACAAGGCCCGTCAGCATGAAGGGCCGGTTCCCGAACCGGTCCGCGAGCGCGCCCGCGACCGGCGCGACGAGCAGCGGCGTACCGGTCCACACCAGGATCCGCAGGCCCGCCTCCAAGGGGGAGTTGCCCAGGCTGACCTGGAAGAGCTGCGAGATCATGAACAGCGCGCCGAGCAGCGACATGAACATCAGGAAGACCGCACCGTTGGCGGTGGAGAAGCCGCGCCGCCGAAAGTGCGCGAGCGGCAGCATCGGGTACCGCGCCCCCGACCGCTCCCAGCCGAGGAAGGCCGCCACGAACACGACCCCGACGGCCAGGGCGACCAGCACCTCGGCGCTGCCCCACCCCGCCTCCGGCGCCCGCACCGGCGCCCAGGCGAGCCCGGTCAGGCCCACGGCCGCCAACGCCAGTCCCACGATGTCCAGTTGGGGCCGCGGACCGTGGCTCTCGCGCAGCTTCCGCGCGGCGAGCGGAAGCATCACGAGCCCCAGGGGCACGTTCAGCCAGAAGATCCACTGCCAGGACAGACCATCCGTGACGGCCCCGCCAAGGACCGGCCCGGCGGCCACTCCGAGTCCGCTCACCCCACCCCACAGTCCGATCGCCACGCCCCGCTTCTCGGCCGGGAACGCCTCGCTGATCAGGGTCAGCGTGAGAGGCAGCAGTACGGCCGCTCCCGCCCCCTGGACGGCACGTGCGGCGATGAGTTCACCGGCGCCGCCGGCGAGCGCGGCCCACGCGGAGGCCAGGGTGAAGACGGCGAGCCCGACGACGTACATCCGCCGCCGCCCGAACCGGTCGCCCAGCGCGGCGCCCGTCAGGGTCAGGCAGGCGAAGACGAGGTTGTACGCATTGATCGTCCACTCCAGCTGGGACAGGCTCGCCCCGAAGTCGGCCTGCAGCGCGGGCAGCGCGGTGGCGACGACCACCACGTCCAGCGCACACAGGAGCGCCCCCAGCCCGGCAAGGACCACCGTCCAGACGCGCCGTGGAGGCGCGGTGGACGGCGGTGCCTTGCGGGCGGGGGCGAGCAGAGTTTCCGCGATGTCGATGTCAGAGTCGATGTCAGACATGAGGGATAAAAGCCCTTCCGTGAGAGTCACTCACGGAAGGCAGACCAGCCCCGCCCGGAAAAGGAATCGCGCCCGAGGAACGCGACGAGCCTGTCGGAGGCGCCGGCCCGGGGCAGCACGCCGACCGGCTCGGCGAAACGCACTCCCCGGTCCTCGTCCGCGACCACACACCGCGCGACGGACAGCAACTCGGCCGCGAGCGCGGACGGAATCGGCCGCGGCCGCCCGCAGGCCTGCGCCACGTCCCAGCCGTGGACGGCGATCTCCACAGCGCCGGTGGCGGCCATCACACGGACGTCCAGCGGCCGGTCGCCCACGGCCACCGAGTGCTCCTCCCCTGGCAGGGCAACCCAGGCACCGAGCAGCGCACAGGCACGCCGCCGGAAGTCGCACGCGGGATCCGCGCGGCCCTCCGCCGCCGGGAAGAGACCGATCCGCCCGCCCGTCAGCCCCTCGTGCAGTGCGTCGAGCGCGTCGTCGAGATGGCCGAGCAACTCCCCCAGGTCCCACCGCGCACACGGCGTGGCCCGGCCCAGACTCCCGGGTGCCACGGCGGCGACACTCCCCAGCGCGTACGCGAGCGAACGCTCCAGCAGCTCCCCGGAGTTCATGACAACACCTCCGGCAGCCCGAAGCGCCCGGTCAGCCCCGGTTCCAGGAAGACGGTGATCCGCGTGATCTCCCGGTCCTCGACAGGCCCCTCGACGGTGAGCACCTGCACGGAGTGCGCCCGGTACATCTCGTCCGCACCGCGCTTGTACGCCACCACGGCCGGCTGCCCGTTCGCCCGCGTGGGGATCATCCGCATACGTCCCTTCTTGTGGTCGAGCGCCTCCAGGAACCGCATGACGTCCTTCCCCCCGCTGAACCACTCCAGGTAGGGCGGCATCTCCAGCTCGACGCCTTCCTGGAGCAGCCCGAGCAGCGCATCCATGTCGGCGTGCTCGAAGGCGGCCACATAGCGGTCGAGCAGCTCGCGGTCGCCCGTGCTGTCCGGCTCCGCCAGCAGGTCCTCGTCCGGCGCCACTTCGTCGAGCCGGGCACGCGCGCGTTGGAGGCTGCTCTTCACTGCCGCGGTCGTGGTCCCGAGCAGGGCGGCCACCTCGTGCGCGCGCCAGGCCAGCACGTCCCTGAGGATGAGCACGGTCCGCTGCCGCGCGGGCAGATTCTGCAGCGCCGCGACAAGCGCGAGCCGCAGACTGCCGCGCGCCGCGACGACGGTCGCCGGGTCGACGAGCGTGTCGGGTACCGGCTGAAGCCACGGGATGTCCGTCGAAGGGGCGCTCAACGGCTCCTCAGGCGCGTCTGACGGCCCGCCGAGCCCCGTGGGCAGCGGACGCCGTTCGCGCCCCTCCAGCGCCGTCAGACACGTATTGGTGGCGATCCGGTAGAGCCAGGTCCGCAAGGAGGCGCGGCCCTCGTATCCGTCGTACGACCGCCAGGCCCGCAGATACGTCTCCTGCACCAGATCCTCTGCGTCGTCGACCGACCCGAGCATCCGGTAGCAGTGCGCCAGCAGCTCGCGCCGGTACATCCCCGTAAGCCGTACGAACTCGTCGCGATCCGTCGTCACAGCCATGGCCGCTCCCTTCCCTCACGGGTACAGACCGCAGGAGCGGCGAAAACGCATCGGCCGGTCCCGGACGAATTCCGGAACCGGCCGTCGAGCGCGGCGAGTACAGGGGCGGCCTAGAGGTCGACCTCCTGCATCAGCATCCCGACCTCCGTGTTGGACAGGCGGCGCAGCCAGCCCGACTTCTGGTCGCCGAGCGTGATCGGCCCGAAGGCGACGCGTACGAGCTTGTCGACCGGGAAGCCCGCCTCGGCGAGCATGCGCCGCACGATGTGCTTGCGGCCCTCGTGGAGAGTGACCTCTACGAGGTAGTTCTTGCCGGTCTGCTGGACGACGCGGAAGTGGTCCGCGCGCGCGTACCCGTCCTCCAGCTGGATGCCGTTCTTGAGCTGCTTGCCCAGGTCGCGCGGGATCGGGCCCACGATGTGCGCGAGGTAGGTCTTCTTGACGCCGTACCGGGGGTGGGTCAGCCGGTTGGCCAGCTCACCGTGGTTGGTGAGCAGGATGATGCCCTCGGTCTCGGTGTCGAGCCGCCCGACGTGGAAGAGCCGCGTCTCACGGTTGGTGACGTAGTCCCCGAGGCACTGGCGCCCCTCCGGGTCCTCCATCGTGGAGACGACACCGGCGGGCTTGTTCAGCGCGAAGAACTGGTACGCCTGTGTGGCGACCGTCAGCCCGTCGACCTTGATCTCGTCCTTCTCCGGGTCGACGCGCAGCCCCTGCTCGAGCACGATCTCGCCGTTGACCTCGACGCGGGCCTGCTCGATCAGCTCCTCGCAGGCGCGCCGCGAACCGTATCCCGCGCGCGCGAGCACCTTCTGCAGCCGCTCGCCCTCCTGCTCGGCGCCCGGGAAGGTCTTCGGGAGCTTGACGTCCTTCTTGCCCGCGTACCGGTCGCGGTTGCGCTCCTCGATCTGCGTCTCGTACTCGCGGGGACGCCCCGGAGCCGTACGACCGCGCCCACCCGGCTGTGCCTTCTTCGGAGCGCCCTTGGCGCCGCCTCGCGCGGAGCTGCCACGCCCGGACTTGGGGCCCTCCTTGCTGGCGTCGGGGCCCACGTCGTAGCGGCGCTCCTCGGGGCGGGGCTTGCGGGGGCGGCCCTGCCCCTGCTTCTGGTCCCTGTTGTTGCCGGCGCCGCGGGAGTTACCGCGCCCGCCGCTCTTGCCGCTGCTTCGCATCAAATTTCCGTCGTCGTGTCGTCATCGGGGTCCGGTGCATCCGGATCGAACGACGGTACGCCTTCCTGCGTCTCGGCCTCGATCGCCTCCGCCTCGGGAAGGAAGGGCGCGAGCTCCGGAAGCTCGTCCAGGCCGCGCAGGCCCATCCGCTCCAGGAAGTAGTTCGTCGTCCTGTACAGGATCGCACCTGTTTCGGGTTCCGCGCCCGCCTCCTCTATCAGCCCGCGCTGCAGGAGGGTGCGCATCACACCGTCGCAGTTCACTCCTCGCACGGCCGAGACCCGCGAACGGCTGACCGGCTGGCGGTAGGCCACGACCGCGAGCGTCTCCAGGGCGGCCTGCGTGAGCCGCGCCTGCTGGCCGTCCAGTACGAACCGTTCGACGGCCGCCGCGTACTCGGGCCGGGTGTAGAACCGCCAGCCGCCCGCGACAAGCCGCAGCTCAAAGCCCCGCCCCTGGACGGTGTACTCGTCGGCCAGCGCCCGCAACGCGTCCGCGATCTGCCGCCGGGGCCGCTCCAGGATCTTCGCGAGGTGCTCCTCCGTCGCGGGTTCGTCCACGACCATGAGTACGGCCTCCAAGGCGGGGCCGAGGTCGAGATCCGCGACGCTGCGCAGCCCTGCGGGGGCCTCGGTGGTGTTCTCGCTCACGCCTTCTCCTCCTTGACTTCGTCCTGGACCGGCTCCGGAGGCCTGTCGAACTCGTCCGTCACCTTGGGCTCCTCTTCGCTGTCCCCGCCCGTCCAGCGCACCAGCAGCTCCCCCAGCGCCTCCTCCTGGTCGAGCGCGACGGCCTTCTCGCGATACAGCTCCAGCAGGGCCAGGAACCGTGCCACGACCGTCAGCGTGTCGTCCGTGTCCTCCACGAGCGCCCGGAAGGTGGCCTCCCCCAGCTCTCTCAGCCGCGCCACGACAATCCCGGCCTGTTCCTGCACGCTCACCAGCGGGGCGTGGATGTGGTCGACGTACACCTGCGGCTTGGGCCTGGGCTGCATCGCCTTCACGGCAAGCTTCGCGAAGCCCTCCGCCCCGATGCTGATGACGACCTCGGGCAACAACTCGGCGTGATGCGGCTCCAGTCCGACGGTGCGGGGATACCGCCGGGCCTCCTCCTCGAGCCGTCCGCTGAAGATCTCGGCGATCTGTTTGTACGCGCGGTACTGCAACAGCCGCGCGAACAACAGATCCCGCGCCTCGAGCAGCGCCAGATCCGCCTCGTCCTCCACCTCGGCGGACGGCAGCAGCCGAGCGGCCTTGAGATCGAGCAGGGTGGCGGCGACAACAAGAAACTCGGTCGTCTCATCAAGATCCCAGTCCGGCCCCATCCCCCGGATGTGCGCCATGAACTCGTCGGTGACCTTGGAAAGCGCCACCTCGGTCACATCGAGCTTGTGCTTCGAGATCAACTGAAGCAGCAGATCAAAGGGCCCTTCAAAGTTCGCCAGCCGAACTTTGAAGGTGCCGTCATCGGGCTGGGAGGGAGCCTCGGGTACGACAACGGGCGGTACGGCGACATCCCCGCCGGCGTTGTGGGCAGTCGTTCCGCGGGGCGATGGGGGTCCCCCCGCTCGAGCGGAGCCGAAAATGGGGGAGGGTGGGCACAACGCCCCACGGTCCGCAGTCGAAGAACCGTCCTCAACCAGAGACTTGCTCTCCGCCGAAGGCGAAACGGCTTCCGCCGCAGGCGGGTCAACCTCCGCCGGAGGCGCATGCACCGGCGCCTCATCCGCCTCCAGAGGCCCGGACTCCCCAACCTCCGCCGGAGGCGATGGCGGAGCCCCCGGCCCCCGCCCCAGCGCACGCCGACGACCGGCGGAGCCGGATGCGGGGACGGAGCCGTCGTACGAGGTCATGGCCGTCGCAGGCTACCGCTTACCGCCCACGAAGCCGACGGACAAGAATGCTGGCGTCCCCTCGGGACTCAAGGTCCGCGAGCACAACGGCGACAGCCTCACGCACGATCCGCCCGCGATCCACCGCAAGCCCGTGCTCGCCGCGGAGCACCAGCCGGGCGTGCTCGAGGTCCATGAGTTCCTCGGCGGACACGTACACGGTGATCTTCTCGTCGTGCCGCTCCCGCCCACTGGGCCGCCGCGCGGCAGCCCGCCCGCGCTTGCGCGGCTGAGCGGCGGCAGAACCTTCCTGCGCGCCCGGCCGTCGCCCGGAGCGCTCGGCCCCGGCGGCGCGGGTGCGGGACTCCCCGGCATCGGCGGACTCGGAGTCCGCGGCCACATGCTCGGCCCCGTCACCGTCCCCGCCCTGCGCGGGCACGGCCTGCGGCGCATCCTCCGCGGTCCCGGAACCGGATCCCGAGCCGGAGGCAGCCGTATCGCCCTCGCCCGCGGGAGCCGGCACCCGGGCCTCACCGTTGGCCTGACCGTTGGCCTGGCGCCTGGGGCTGGACGACTGAAGCGCCATCCCCCCTGTCGTACGGAACAGTTCGTCGGCCCCCGGCAGACTCACTCGGCGTGACACCGGGCGAGCACCTCCCTGGCGAGCTGGCGATAGGCGGCGGCACCGACGGAGTTGGAGGCGTACGTGGTGATCGGTTCACCGGCGACCGTGGTCTCCGGGAAGCGGACCGTGCGCCCGATGACCGTGTGGTAGACGTGATCGTCGAAGGCCTCGACGACACGCGCGAGCACCTCGCGGCTGTGCACGGTGCGCGAGTCGTACATCGTGGCGAGGATGCCGTCGAGCTCCAGCTCGGGGTTGAGCCGCTCCTGGACCTTCTCGATGGTCTCGGTGAGCAGCGCGACACCTCGCAGTGCGAAGAACTCGCACTCAAGCGGCACGATCACCTTGTGGGCGGCCGTGAGGGCGTTCACGGTGAGCAGGCCGAGCGAGGGCTGGCAGTCGATCACGATGTAGTCGTAGTCGGCCATCAGCGGCTTCAGAGCGCGCTGCAGCGTGGACTCGCGCGCGACCTCGGACACCAGCTGAACCTCGGCGGCCGACAGATCGATATTGCTGGGAAGCAGGTCCATGTTCGGGACCGCGGTCTTCAGGAGGACCTCGTCGGCCGCCATGCCCCGCTCCATGAGCAGGTTGTAGACGGTGAGATCGAGTTCCATCGGATTGACACCGAGGCCCACCGACAGCGCGCCCTGCGGGTCGAAGTCGACCAGCAGGACCCGTCGTCCGTACTCCGCGAGCGCGGCCCCCAGGTTGATGGTCGACGTCGTCTTGCCGACGCCGCCCTTCTGGTTGCACATCGCGATGATCTTCGCGGGGCCGTGATCGGTCAGCGGGCCCGGGATCGGGAAGTACGGCAGTGGGCGCCCGGTCGGGCCGATGCGTTCACGACGCTGGCGTGCCGCGTCGGGCGCGAGCGTGGCCGCGTACTCCGGATCGGGCTCGTACTCGGCGTCGGGGTCGTAGAAGTGCCCCTCGGGCAGGTCGTCGTAGTCGGCGAAGTGGGTGCGGTTCTCGCCACTTCCGTTGCCGGCCATGGCGTTCACGTGATGGCCATCCATGCTCTGGTGGACTGTCTGAGTCCGGTGTGGACTCTGGTGGGCTGCGAAGGTGCGCACAGCTACGGAGCCGACAGCCTCGAGCCCCGTGGGCCTCGGGCCCTGCGCAGGCATTCCTGGTTGACCACCCCCGGGAGTAAATGTCGACTCATTCACAAGTCGTCTTACCTCCTTGGTGACCAGGAAACTTCTAGATAGGTCAGCGTGGCACCATGCCGACGGTTGGCGACTCTATGGCGTGTCACCGGTCCGCAGCAACACAATCCGCCGGACCCGGCCCGATGTGTCGGCAACGGAACACCCCTCTGTCAAGGGCGTAAGGGCGTCGCACGGCAGGTTTCGCGGGTGTGCGAAACGGTCGAAGGGTTACGTTCGAGACGAGTTGAGCGAGTCTCGCAAAGGGTCTCGACAACATACGGCCGGACCTGGTTCCCCAAGGTCCGGCCGGGTGCATGTCGTTGACGACTCGTGTTGACGTATCGCCTTTTGTCGGTGGAGAGATGGGCCGGCGGATCAGCCGAGCAAGGTCTCCAGCTCTCGGTACTCCAGTCCGTGCGCTTCGGCGACCTCACGGTAAATGACCTTGCCGTCATGGGTGTTGAGGCCCTTGGCGAGCGCGGCGTCACGGCGCAGCGCCTCGACCCAGCCGCGGTTCGCGAGTTCCACGATGTACGGGAGCGTGGCGTTGGTCAGCGCGTACGTGGAGGTGTTGGGCACGGCGCCGGGCATGTTGGCGACGCAGTAGAAGACCGAGTTGTGGACCGGGAAGGTCGGCTCGGCGTGGGTCGTCGGACGCGAGTCCTCGAAGCAACCGCCTTGATCAATCGCGATGTCGACAAGAACACTTCCCGGCTTCATCCGGGAGACGAGCTCGTTGGTGACCAGCTTCGGCGCCTTGGCCCCCGGGATGAGCACGGCGCCGATGACGAGGTCGGCCTCCAGGCACGCCTTCTCGAGTTCGAAGGCGTTGGAGACGACGGTCTGGATCTTCGTGCCGAAGATCTTGTCGGCTTCCTTGAGCTTGTTGATGTCCTTGTCGAGCAGGGTCACGTGGAAGCCCATGCCGATGGCGATCTGCGCGGCGTTCCAGCCCGAGACACCGCCGCCGATGACGACGGCCCGGCCGGCCAGCACGCCCGGGACCCCGCCGGGCAGCACACCGCGGCCGCCGTTCGCGGCCATCAGGTGGTAGGCACCGACCTGCGGGGCGAGCCGGCCCGCGACCTCGGACATCGGGGCGAGCAGCGGCAGCGCGCGACTGGGCAGCTCGACCGTTTCGTACGCGATGGCGGTGGTGCCGGACTCCAGGAGCGCGTCCGTGCACTCCTTGGACGCGGCCAGGTGCAGATAGGTGAAGAGGATCTGGTCCTTGCGGAGGCGGTGGTACTCCTCGGCGATCGGCTCCTTGACCTTCAGCAGCAGGTCGGCGGAGGCCCACACCTCGTCGGCGGTGCCGAGGATCCGCGCACCGGCGGCGACGAACTCGTCGTCCGTGATCGAGGAGCCGACACCGGCACCCTGCTCGATGACGACCTGGTGGCCGTGGCGCACCAGCTCATGCACTCCGGCAGGGGTGATGGCCACCCGGAACTCGTTGTTCTTGACCTCGCGGGGGATGCCGACCTTCACGTCGATCACGGTCCTTGGCTCAGTGGGTTGTGGGTAACGCCTGCCCGGACGATGCCAGACATACCCGGATGCACAGGAGCACACCGGGAGACACCACGTAGGAACGCGGTGGAGCCAGTCTAATGAAGGGATTCCCCGTGTCTAGCCTTTCAATGCTTCAATCTTCTGCGGATGTACTACGGATTTCGTAGGCGTTAGCGTCGTGTTCCCTCGCGGACAGGTCCTCCGGGAGCTCGTCTCCCAGCATGCGCTCGGCTGCACCACGGTGCAGCCGAGCAGCCACGGGGTCGCCGAGCCGGTCCAGGGTGTCGGCGAGCCGGAGCTGCAGAGCGGCCCGCAGTCGTACGTCCTCGGCGCGGCGCGCCCACTCGATCGCCTCCTGGCAGGTGCGCAGCGACTCCTCGGGCCGGCCGGAGTACTCCTGCACCCGTGCCAGTTCGCTCAACGCCCTGGCCACGCCTGCCGCATCACCGTTCCTGCGATGGCCGGTGACCGCCGACCGCCAGCTGCGCAGCGCCTCGTCGTAGCGGCCCGCGTAGGCGTGCACGGTGGCGATACGGCCGTGCAGCCGGGCCGCGTCCACGCGCTCGTCGCGCGCGAGCCGTTGCGCGAGCGCCCGCCCGTACCAGTCGGCGGCCCGGTCGAAGTCCCCCAGCTCCTGGTGGGCACCGCCTACGGATTCCATCGCGCGGCCGGTCGCATACGGGTCGTTCGCCTCCCGTCCGGCGTCGAGAGCGGCGCGATAGCGGGCGAGCGCCTCACTGGTGCGGCCGTTCCGGGCGTCCAGGTCCGCGAGGTTCAGCAGCGCGGCGGCCTTCTCGCGGGGCAGCTTCCGCCGCTCGGCGACATCGAGGACGAGCTGGTGGATGCCGTACAGCTCGGGAGCAACCGCCCGCGTACCGAAGTGCGCGACCATCGCCCGCACCAGCGCGGCCATCAGGCGGCGCGCTAGGGTGTCCAACTCCCCGTCGGCGACCGCGAGCCGGGCCGAGGCCAGCAGCGCGGGCTGCCGGATGCGAAGCCAGTCGGCTGCCGCGCGGGGGTTCTTGAAACGCAGGGCGCTGGGCATCCCGGCGAGCTTCTCGCGGGCGGGCGAGCTGTCGGTCTCGGTGATCGCGCGGCAGGAGGCCAGCAGCCGTACGGTCCGCTCCAGCATCCGGGCGCTGGCCAGCTGCAGCTCGGCCGGCCGGTCCTCGCTCTCGGTGCGCGAGCGCAGCAGCGGCAGCAGACAGCCGGGCACCTCGTACTGCGGCAGCGGTGACTCGACGCGCCGTACGAGGCCGAGACCGACGAAGTCGTCGAGGGCGGACTCGGCGGCGCCCACCGAGCAGCCGGCGAGCGCGGACGCGGTGTGCGGGTCGACGAGTCCCGCCGGGGCAAGCGAGAGCAGGCGCAGCATCTGTGCGCGGGCCGGGGAAAGTTCGGCGTACACGAGGTGGAAGACACGCTCGAGTGCCGTTCCCTCGTCACCCTCGGTGCGCAGCTGCTTGGCGAGGTCGGCGACGGCAGCCTTCGGCCGACGGGCCAGCCAGCCGCCCGCGAGCACCAGCGCGGCGGGCTGGGCGGCGCAGATCTCGACGAGTCCTTCGGCGGCGCGCGGGTCGACGGTGATGCGTACCGAGCCGGTGTAGCGGCCGAGGAGTTCGACGGCGGACTTGGTGTCCAGGCCGCCGAGGGTGCAGGGACGGACGTCGGAGATCCCGGTCAGGGGTCCGTCGGAAACGGCTACGACCAGGCATTCCGGGTTGTCGGGGAGGAGCGCGTCGACCTGTTCCGCGTCCGCCGCGTCGTCGAGCAGGAGCAGCACCCGGCGGGTGGCGAGGCCCTCGCGCAGCGCCTCGACGAGGTCGTCCTCCGGGGCTCCGGGCGGGGCGGTCAGCTCCAGGGCGGCGAGCAGGTCGCGGGCTGTGCGCTCGGTCGGTACCGGTGTGCCGTCGGGTTCGCTCAGGCAGGCTCGTAGCATGCCGTCCCGGTAACTCTCCGCGACCTGCCGTACGAGTTCTTCGGCGAGCGCGGTGCGGCCGAAGCCGGGCTTGCCCGCGATGAGCAGCACGCGCGCGCGTGGCGCTTTCCGGCCCGCCAGGGTGTCCAGGCCCGCACGCTCGATGTCAGCGCGGAGTTCCTTCAACTCTCTTGTGCGGCCGAGGAACTGACCCTCCGTGGAAGGGGGTCCCCCCGCTCGAGCGAAGTCGGGAGTGGGGGACCCGGCAGCCGGACGCTGCTCCTTGGCCGACACCTTCTTGCCCTGGGTGCCCACCGCCTGATCCGTCACGGGCCACACTCCCGTCCCACCGCACGCGCAAGCCCGCCGGGACTCCGGACGGGGCGTTTCCAGAGCCTAGTTCACGCTCTGCGACGATTCCGGCGGAGCACGGCGGGTACGTCCCCCGATCGGATCAGGCGATCGTCACACCGGCGACGGGACGGTATGCGTGGCGGCCTGCCGAGCAGGCGTGGGGGTTACACCTCGAAGGGCCGCGCGGGCCACGGTGCCTCGGCCGGGCGCAGCGCGTCGAGGCCTTCGCCGTTCTGGGCGGCGGCCAGGGAAAGGACGCCCACGACAAGGCAGTTGTTGTGCAGTTCACCGGCGAGCACGCCGCGGACGAGCTCCTCGACGGGGACCCGCGAGAGCTCCATGTCGGCTTCTTCGTCCTCGACCTCGAATCGCTGCCCCTCGGCCTCGGACAGATCCCGGGCGAGGAAGATCCGTACGGCCTCGTCGCAGCCACCCGGCGTCGTGTAGACGTCGGTGAGCACCCGCCAGTCCTCGGCCTTGACGTGGGCCTCTTCGTACAGCTCGCGCTGCGCGGCGTGCAGCGGGTTCTCGCCGGGGACGTCGAGCAGGCCGGCCGGGATCTCCCACAGCTTCTGGCGTACGGGGTGCCGGTACTGGCGGATGACCAGGACGCGGCCCTGGTCGTCGAGGGCGAGGACCGCCACCGAACCGGGGTGGACCTGGTAGTCGCGCCGGACGACCGTCCCGTCGGGCATGACCACGTCGTCCGTGCGCACGGAGGTCTTGTTCCCCGTGAACGGAGTCTCGGTCGCCCTGACCTCCCACTCCTCGGCGGTGTCCTTGATGGTCATGTCGACTTGTCCTCCCACGTACACAGAAAAACCGGGGCACGCGTCGCAAAGGACCCGCACCCCGGCAACCGTACAACCTCGTGTTACTTACCCGTCTTCCGCTCCACAGCGGCCTTCACCAGGCCCGCGAACAGCGGATGCGGACGCGTCGGGCGCGAGCGCAGCTCGGGGTGCGCCTGGGTCGCGACCAGGTAGGGGTGGACGTCACGCGGGTACTCCAGGTACTCCACGAGCTTGCCGTCCGGGGACGTGCCGGAGAACAGCAGACCGGCCTTCTTCTCCAGCTCGGCGCGGTAGGAGTTGTTCACCTCGTAGCGGTGACGGTGGCGCTCCTCGACGTACTCCTTGCCGCCGTAGACCTCGCGCACGACCGAGCCCTCGGCAAGCTTGGCCGGGTACATGCCCAGCCGCATCGTGCCGCCCATGTCGCCCTCGCCGGCGACGATGTCGAGCTGCTCGGCCATGGTGGAGATGACGGGGTGGCCGGTGGCGGCGTCGAACTCCGTGGAGTTGGCGTCCGCGATGTCGGCGAGATTGCGCGCGGCCTCGATCACGATGCACTGCAGGCCGAGGCACAGCCCGAGCAGCGGGATCTTGTTCTCGCGGGCGTACTGGATGGCGCCGACCTTGCCGGAAACGCCGCGGTCGCCGAAGCCGCCGGGGATACAGATCGCGTCGACGTCGGCGAGCTGCTGGGCGGCACCCGCCGGGGTCTTGCAATCGTCCGAAGTGACCCACTTGATCTTCACGCGCGCCTTGTTGGCGAAACCGCCCGCACGCAGCGCCTCGGTGACCGAAAGGTATGCGTCGGGCAGGTCGATGTACTTGCCGACGAGCGCGAGATTGATCTCGTGCTGCGGGTTGTGGACGCGGTCGAGCAGGTCGTCCCAGATCGTCCAGTCCACGTCGCGGAAGGCGAGGTCCAGCTTGCGGACGACGTAGGCGTCCAGGCCCTCGGTGTGCAGAACCTTCGGGATGTCGTAGATCGACTTGGCGTCGATGGCCGCGACCACGGCCGCCTCGTCGACGTCGCACATCAGCGAGATCTTGCGCTTGATCGCGGTCGGCACTTCCCGGTCGGCGCGCAGCACGATCGCATCTGGCTGAATACCGATGTTGCGCAGAGCCGCAACCGAATGCTGCGTCGGCTTCGTCTTCAACTCTCCCGACGGTCCGATGTAGGGAAGGAGCGAGATGTGGACGACGAACACATTGTCGCGGCCGACCTCGTGACGGACCTGACGGACGGTCTCCAGGAACGGCAGCGACTCGATGTCGCCGACCGTTCCGCCGACCTCCGTGATCACCACGTCCACGTCGTCCGTGGCCATGCGCCGGATTCGGTGCTTGATCTCGTTGGTGATGTGCGGGATGACCTGCACGGTGTCGCCGAGGTACTCGCCGCGCCGCTCCTTGGCGATCACCGTCGAGTACACCTGGCCGGTGGTGATGTTGGCGGAGCCGTCCAGGTCCACGTCCAGGAAACGCTCGTAGTGACCGATGTCCAGGTCCGTCTCGGCGCCGTCATTGGTGACGAACACCTCACCGTGCTGGAACGGGTTCATGGTGCCCGGGTCGACGTTCAGATACGGGTCGAGCTTCTGCATCGTGACCCGCAGCCCCCGCGCCTTGAGCAGTGCGCCCAGGCTGGACGCGGTCAGGCCCTTGCCGAGGGAGGAGGCGACACCCCCGGTGACGAAGATGTGCTTGGTCGTCGAGGATTTGGAGGGCATGGCCAAGACGGGGCTCCCGTGGTCGCGGTTCGGAGTGCGGGCCGGCTTCCTGACCCGGGCGTTTCGGGAGGTGCCGTCGCTGCGGTTCGGGGGACCCCTCGCGTCGGTTTCTGCTTCGGGGGCGCCCACCGGTCCACGGGCTACCAGGGTATCAGCGCCTGGACGAGGCCGCTTCCGGCCACGCTCCGCACACGGACCGACACGGGGCACAGTGGTGGTCACTCTTCCCACTCATCCGGCGCAATCGCTTTCCGGGGACGGGCGCACGGATCACGATCGTGCGTCGTATCCTGCTCGGACGATCGCTGCCGAGCCGGGCCGAACAACGGCACCACCCCGCCCGTATTCTCCGGACACAGAGCTCGTCAGTTCGTTTCGCAACGACAATCACTGCGACCATTGACGTCATGCGACGACGTTGTATTGACCCGTTCCCCTGACCGCAAAGAGCAACCGCCCCCTGGGGGGCGACGTGGCCGTTCGACTGGAGATGCACGTGGCCGGGCGCATCGAGGACTACGCACTTATCGGAGACATGCAGACCGCAGCGCTGGTCTGCCGGAACGGCACGGTGGACTGGCTGTGCCTACCCCGCTTCGACTCCCACGCCGTCTTCGCCGGACTGCTCGGCACCGAGGAGCACGGCTTCTGGCGGCTTGGCCCCGCGCACTCGGCGGACGCCGAGCCGCCCAGAGCGGCCCGCCGCACCTATCGCGGCGACTCCCTGGTCCTCGAATCCGAGTGGGATACGCCACGTGGAACGGTCCGTGTGACCGATTTCATGCCCCCGCGTGACGGCGCACCCCAGCTGGTGCGGATCGTCGAGGGTGTCTCGGGCCGGGTGCCGATGCGCTCGGCGCTGCGGATGCGTTTCTCGTACGGCCGTGTCGTGCCCTGGGTGCACAAGCACGAGGGGCGGACGGTGGCCGTCGCCGGGCCCGACTCCGTGTGGTTCGACACAACGGCCGAGACGTACGGCAAAGCGCTGACCACGTACGCGGACTTCACGGTGGCGCCGGGTGACCGGATCGCGTTCACCATCTCCTGGCAGCCCTCGCACAAGGAGCCGCCCGCCGAGCCCGAGCCGGAGCAGGCCCTGGAGGCCACCGAGGAGTTCTGGCGCGAGTGGGTCGAGCAGTGCACGTACCACGGGCCCTACCGCGAGGCCGTGGTCCGCTCGCTGATCACCCTGAAGGCGCTGACGTACGCGCCGACCGGCGGCATCGTCGCCGCGCCCACCACATCGCTGCCGGAGGAGATCGGCGGCGTCCGCAACTGGGACTACCGCTACACCTGGCTGCGTGACGCGGCGATCACCCTCTCCTCGCTGCTGCGCACGGGCTACCGCGAGGAGGCGCGCGCCTGGCGCGAGTGGCTGCTGCGCGCGGTCGCCGGCGACCCCGAGAACCTGCAGATCATGTACGGCATCGCGGGCGAGCGAGAGCTGGGCGAGGCGGAGCTCGACTGGCTGCCCGGCTACGAGGACTCGGCGCCCGTACGCGTCGGGAACGGCGCCGCGCACCAGCTCCAGCTGGACGTGTACGGCGAGGTGACCGAGGCCCTGCACCTGGCGCACATGACGGGTCTGGCCCGCAGCGACTACGCGGCCCTGCTGCAGCTCAAGCTGATCCGGTACCTGGAGGACCACTGGGACCAGCCGGACGAGGGCATCTGGGAGGTCCGCGGTCCACGCCGGCACTTCGTGCACTCGAAGGTGATGGCCTGGGTCGCGGTCGACCGCACCATCAAGCTCATCGAGTCCGGCGACGCGGACGGCCCGCTGGAGAAGTGGCGCGAACTGCGCGACGACATCCACCGCGATGTGTGTGAGAAGGGTTACGACAAGGAGCGCAACACCTTCACCCAGTCGTACGGCTCCAAGGAGCTGGACGCCTCGCTGCTGCTGATCCCGCAGATGGGCTTCCTGCCGCCGGACGACAAGCGGGTGATCGGCACGATCGAGGCCATCCAGCGGGAGCTGTCGACCACGGACGGCTTCATCCTGCGCTACCCCACCGCCGGTGAGGACGCGGGCGTGGACGGCCTGGAGGGTGACGAGGGCGCGTTCCTCGCCTGCTCGTTCTGGATGGCGGACGACCTGGCGATGATCGGCCGCGTGGATGAGGCCCGCAAGCTCTTCGAGAAGCTGCTCGCCCTGCGCAACGACCTCGGCCTGCTGGCCGAGGAGTGGGACCCGCGCCTCAAGCGCCAGGTAGGGAACTTCCCGCAGGCGTTCAGCCACGTGCCCCTGATCGACACGGCACTGCGGCTGACGGCTTCGGGCGCGTACGGCGGCTGATGAGCTGTGGGATCCCGTTCCCCGTGTCGGATTCCGCGCGGGGATGTCGTAGCCGTGTCGGATACGACAGGTGAGCGGGATTCATGCCTCTAACTCGAGTAGTTCCACTCTTCGTGTACCGGACCGTCCCGGTCGTCATCAACGCAGACGACCGGGGCATGCCCACGGCGTTCGGTGGCCGATCAGGCCACCGTGGAGAACGCGAGGTGGGGCCCGGTGTGCACGACGGATCTGGCTGCGTTGGTACAGGTGAGTGTCCGGCAGGCCGACGAGTGTGTGGTGGAGGACTTGGAGTGGGCGTCCGCGCCCCTCGATCTCCTGCGGCACGCACAGCCGTGGCGGACGTTCCGCTGGTACAAGGGTCAGCAGCACTACTCGGGGACGTACTGGGCGGCGACGGTACGCGACCACGTGATCTACGAGTCGCGGCTGGAGCTGGCGCGGCTGCTGTTCGCGGACTTCGCCCCGGACGTCCGGTACGTCGTCGCTCAGCCTTTCCTGCTCAAGGCCGTGGTCGAGGGCAGGCTGCGGCGGCACATCCCGGACTATCTGCTGCTGACCGATGACGGGCCGGTGGTCGTGGATGTCAAGCCGCGTCATCGGCTGGAACGTCCGAAGGTCGCGTTCACGTTCGCGTGGACTCGTGCGGCGGTCGCCTCCCGCGGATGGCGTTACGAGGTCTGGAGCGAGCCGGATCCTCATGAGCTGGAGAACGTCCGCTTCCTCGCCGGCTACCGCAGGCACTGGCTGTTCGATCCGGGCCTCTTGGACGGTCTGCGGGCCTGTGAGCTGGAGGGGCTCTCGCTGGGCGAGGCTTTCCGGCTGCTGCCCGACCGGCCCCGGCCGTTGGTGAAGTCGGCGGTGCTGCACCTGCTGTGGTCGGGGCACGTGACGACGGAGCTGGACCGGCCGCTCAGCCCGGGGCACGTGCTGAGGAGGGCCGCATGAGCGGGGCGGGAACGCGGCTGGGTGTCGGCACGCGCTTTCGGCTCGACGGCGAGACGGTCGAGGTCGTGGAGTTCGCGAGCCTGGCCACGGGCATGGAGGTCATCCTCAAGGACGCCCGTGACCGGCTGGTGCGGATGTCGGTACGGGAACTGCTGACCTCGGACCGGGCTGAGGTGATCCCTGAGGACCGGGGGCCGGCCGCCGACGACGAGGGGGACCTGGTCTCCGTGGTGCTGGCCCGGCTGACCAAGGAGGAACGCAAGGACGTTCTGGAACGAGCCGAGCATGTCCGGGAGACGCTGACGGGTTACCGCTCGGGTTCCGAGGAGTTGGCGAGGCCCGGTGAGCCGCGGCCTGAGTACGCTCCTGGCCTTTCGCTGGGGAAGCGGTACGCGGCCAAGGCGTCCGAGCTGGGTGTGACCGTGCGGTCGGTGGAGCGCTGGGCACGCGCGTTTGTCGAGAGCGGTGAGGCGGGGCTCGTCCCGAAGAGGGCTCAGGCGGAGGGCGGGCTGTCTCATGCCGATCAGCGCTGGGTGGAGACGGCTGAAGAGGTTCTGGGCGAGTACGAGGAGGAGTCCCGGCCCTCGATCAAGCTCGTGCTGGAGCGAGTCGAGGCAAGGCTGGAGGAGCGTTTCGGGCCCAAGGTGGTGCCGCTGCCGAAGCGGACGGCGGGCTATCGGTGGATGCACGAGCTTGACCGACGTCATCCGACATTCCGGCTGAGTACGAAGCGCAACCGCGAGATCGCGGATCGTCCCGCTGGCGTCTACGGGAAGCTGCGGCCCACCCGGCCGGGCGAGTACGTACTGATGGACACCACGCGGCTGGATGTCTTCGCTTTCGACCCGGTGACGCTGAAGTGGGTGCAGGCGGAGCTGACGGTCGCGATGGACTGGTACACCCGCTGCATCACCGGCATCCGGGTCACGCCGGTGTCGACGAAGGCCGTCGACGCGGCGGCCGTCCTGTTCCAGACCTACCGGCCCCGGCCCGCCCCGGAGAACTGGCCGAAGGAAGCGGCCTGGCCCGATCACGGGATCCCCCGCGGTGTCCTGGTGGAGGCTGAGGCGGTCCATGGCCCCGTCACGGGGGCCGTCGGCCCGGCACTGGCGGCGGAGACGGTCATCGTCGACCACGGCAAGATCTATCTCTCCGCCCATCTGACCAGCGTCTGCCGCCGACTGGGCATGTCGATCCAGCCGGCCCGACTACGGACGGGCCGGGACAAGGCGCCGGTCGAGAGATTTTTCAGGACCGTGCGGGAAGACCTGCTGCAGCTACTGCCCGGCTACAAGGGTCCCGACATCCATTCGCGCGGACTCAACCCCGAGAAGGACGCCTTCTTCTTCCTGCACGAGCTTGAGGCGATCATCCGCGAGTGGGTGGCCTGTGTGTATCACCGCAGGCCACACAGCGGTCTCGTCGACCCGCACCTGCCGAGTGTGGACCTGTCGCCGGCGGCGATGTTCGAGCACGGGCTCGCGCGGGCCGGCTACATCGAAGTGCCGCGTGATCCAGATCTGGCCTACGAGTTCCTGGACGTCACGATGCGGACCGTCCAGCACTACGGCGTCGAGATCAAAGGACGGCGCTACGACGGTCCGGGAGTCGACGGCCTGCGGGACATGGCCGGATCGGAGATCTCGCTGTCCCAGCGGCGGCTTGAGTTCTTCGCCGACCCCGATGACGTCGCCCGCGTCTACTTCCGCGACGCCGAGCGAAAGTGGCACACACTGCGCTGGGAACAGGCACCGAGTCTCCAGATGCCGCTGAGCGAGGAGGCTTTCCAGTTCGCCCGGCGCCTGGCCGCCAAGCAGTACACCTACCCCAACGACCGGCTCGCCGTCGCACTGCTGCTGGAGCGGTGGAATCTCGGACTCGGCAATTCCCTGGTCGAGCGGCGCATGGCCCTGAGGCTCTCTCGCGAACAGGCCGCCGTGGACCTGCCCAAGGACGAAGGCTGCGAGGTCGACGTCTTGCCGTCGGTCGCCCGCGTGCTGTCCCTTCCCGAACAGCCCTCGGCGCCGGCCATCGAGTCCTGCAACGATGAGCAGGGGGATGACGATGCGGACGGTCTGGAAGAGCTGGACGAAGAACTCGACTTCTACGCCACGGCTTTGAAGGACGTTGATGACGATGAGTAAGACGCCGCGCGCCTTGACCGAGGAAGCCGATCTGCGCACCCGGCTGGACCACCTCACACTGTCCCGCAAGGAAGGCTTCGACCGGTTCGCCAATGCTCCACGACGAGTACGTCCGGAGCTGCTGTCCCGTCGGCAGTTGAAGAAGCTGGGTGATGAGGCGCTGACCGAGTACAACCGCGCCCGCCGCAAGTGGCACGCGAACCTCGGTCCGCTCGACACCCCTCAGATGCAGGCCCTGCACGAAGACCTGTGGGACATCTTCGACAGCAACGACCAGGACGGCGACAAGGTCAAGGGCGGGATCGCCCTCGACGCCTTCCCCGGTCTGGGCAAGACCACCGCCGTGCTCGCCTTCGCCCGCAAGCTCCACCGCCGCATCATCAAGGAAGAAGGCAAGTACACCGACGACGGCCACGAGCGCTGGCCGGTCTGCCGCGTCGGCCTGACCAGCAACACCGGAATGCGCGATTTCAACAGGGCCATTCTGGAGTACTTCAGTCACCCCGGCCGTCACCGCGGCACGACGGCCGAATTCGGCTACCGCGCACTCGATTCCGTTCTGTCCGCAGAAACAAAGCTGCTGATCGTGGACGACCTACACTTCCTGAAATGGCGAAACAAGAGCGGTATCGAGGTCAGCAACCACTTCAAATACATCGCCAACGAATTCCCGGTGACCCTGCTGATGGTCGGCGTCGGCCTGGAAAACCGGGGCCTGTTCAGCGAGGGAGCAAGCTACGAGGACGCGGTCCTCGCCCAGACCGGACGCCGCACGACACGGCTGGGCATGGAACCGTTCGACATCAAGACCGAAAAGGGACGCCGCGGCTGGCGCGACACCCTCCTCGCGATCGAGGAACGCGTCGTCCTCTCGGACGGGCACCCCGGCATGATCGCGGATGACCTGTCCGACTATCTCTTCGCCCGCAGCACCGGACACATCGGCTCGCTCATGACGTTGGTCAACCGCGGCTGTCAGAGAGCCGTACGCACCGGCATCGAGCGCCTGGACACACAGCTGCTGGACCGGGTGAAGAACGATGCCGCGTCCGAACGAGCCCGCCGGGAATGGCAGGACGCGCTCGAGGCAGGAAGGCTCGTCAGCCGGCCCGGGCAGCAGCGGAAGAAGGCGTCGTGAGTGAACCCCGGACTCTGGCGATCCGCGTCCTGCCCCAGCCCGGCGAGAGCCTGGACAGCTGGATGGAGGCACTCGCCCGTCGCTCCTGGACATCGCTGTCCGCGCTGCTGGACGCGCTCGGGCTGCCGACGCAGGAACGCACTCACCACCTCTTGACCGGGCTGCCTCCGGAAATGTTCCAACGGTTGAAGAAGCAGCTGAACCTGCGTGCTGGAGTGCTTGAGCAGTCCGTCATCCCCGCCGCCCTCTTCGGGCGCCGGGCCCCTCACTGGCGCTTCTGTCCCCAGTGCCTGAGCGAAGGGCAAGGACGCTTCCCGATCCGCTGGTGGCTGCCCTGGACCTTCGCCTGCACCAAGCACCAAGCACTTCTCCACAGACGCTGCCCCAGCTGTCACACCGAGCCGCGTGTGTTCCTGCCCAGGTCCGTTCACCTGCACCCGCCCGGGCACTGCATGCGCCGCACGGGCCGCAGGACGGTCTGCGGAGCAGATCTCGGTGAACTTCCTGCCCTCGCACTCCCCCACGGGCACCCCCTGCTGCAGGCCCAGGAGCTGCTCAGCGCTCTGCCCGTCCATCAGCGGATGGCTGCCGACCGAACCTTCACAAAGGTCGACAAGTGCCTTTCGCCGCTCATGGAGTCGATGTCCGCTTCCGACCTGCTCCCCCTGAACGAAGCCGCTCGAGATGCCTGGCAGAACGTGCTCGCCGACGTCACCGACCTCAATTCCGGGATCGGGATCTGGCGGGTGCAGGAGCGGCGACGCACCATTCTGACCCCCGACTTCTTTCAGCGCGAGCACACAGAAGGCGGAACACCTTTCCGCGTGATCGCCGAGATCCATGGACTTCCACGGCAACTCGTTATCCAGCACGCAAAGGGTCTCGGCCTCCCAGTTCACCCCGGAACTCGTCCCCGCATCATCGACGACGAGGAATGGCTCCGTGAGCAATACCTTGACCGCACCCGCAGCATCGAAGACATCGCCCAGGAGCTCGGCACCAGCCACACCGTCGTCATTCGACACCTCGAAGATCTTGGTGTTCCCCGGCGCCCGTTCGGCCCTCGCAGCATGACAGCGTTCATCACGAAGCTGGATGAATCGGTGCCGCGCGACATTCGGGCGGCGGTGGAGGGGACCCTGCACGGCTGGCTCCGTCTCCGGCGGTTCCAGATCAGTATGGCCTTCCCCAACCTCACAGCTGCCGCCCGGCATCTCGACCTCATGCTGAGCGTGCTGGCCAGCCAGTTCCTTCAGCTCGAGCAGGACATCGGCACCCGGCTGTTCCACCGGTCCGTCCGCCACGCGCCCCAGCGGCCCACCGCACGCGGCGCGACGCTCCTTCATGACCTCGAAGACAGCCAGGTCCAGTCGCTCATGCAAAACGCACTCGGACCTCGCCTTGATCCACTACCAGCCGCCGACGCCGTCGATTTCGCAACCGTTGCCGTCGACGGCGAGCGCGCCGCCCTCACGGTTCTGCACACGCACGCACCGCCCCCTCAACGCCTGAACATCCCCTCACCTCTGCACCCTCTCCTCAGCCACCTGCTGCACCACAGCGACGAGGAAACCTCCGTATCCCAGATCCACACCGCCACCGGCATGCCGTTCAACACCGTCTACAAGCAGATCAAGCGCCTGGAAGCAGCCGGCTGGGTCACGAGCCGCCTCGAAACCCATGCTGAGCGGCCAGCCGCCGCACGCCGACGCACCTTCTACTCGCTCACCCCCGCAGCGCATCAAGCCGCTGCCACGACTACCCGAGGACCCGCGGCGCTGAGGAAAACGACAGACTCACCGGACGAAACCACCGACAGAACAGCAGAACTGCTCCATGAAACACCAGGTCAGGAGAACTATTGATCAGAAACTCATGGGGTTCTTGTCCAGGACGTAGCGGACGTGTGGGCCGCCGAAGTAGCCGCGTCCGGCGGTGATCAAGTCGGTACTGGTCGGCAACGAAGAGTCCTTCGGCCTGTGATCTACGAGGTCTGTATCCGGGCAGGTCGGCGCCGGGGGCAGAAGGTCACTCCCGTGTGCCTGCCAGCTCCACCGCCCTACGGCGCAGGGAGAGGCTGGCCGGAGCGACCGCCGAGATCACCGCGAGCACCGCGCAGGCACCCAGGGCCGCCGCGAGCGTCGCCCATGGGATCTCGATGGACGTCCACACCGAGAGCAGGCCCAGCGCGCTCCACATGCCCACCAGGTTGAGCCCGGCGACCAGCGCTCCCAGCAGTCCGCCGACCATGACCACCATCAGCGCCTCGGCGCCCACCAGCCGCAGCACCTGCCACCTGGTGGCGCCGGCCAGCCGCAGCACAGCCAGCTCGCGGACCCGGTCGGAGGTCGCCATGACCATCGTGTTGGCCAGCGAGATGCCGGTGTAGAGGAGAGCGATCCCGAGGACCAGGACGAACCCTATCCGGGTCGTCCGGTTGGTCTCGGGATACGTCGCCCGCACCCAGGCGTCCCTGGTGAGGACCTCCCCGCCCGACGCGCGCACCGCCTGACGCAGACCGGCGGCCACGGTGCCCGCGTCGGCACCGTCCGCGAGGCGTACGTCGACCCGGTCGACGGGTGCCGCGAGGGCGTTGCGCGGGGTGACGTAGACGCCGCTGTTGCCGGTGCCGATGGTCATGACCGCGGCGATCTTCAGGGACTTCCTCGTGCCGTCGCCGAGCCACACGTCCACCCGCTCGCCCACGGTGTGCTTCTCCCACTCCTCGTTGACGATGATCGAGTCGTCGTCCAGGTCGCTCACCTTCCCCGCGGCGAGCGGGAGACGGGCCGTTGTGGCGAGCGGTTCCGGCTCGACGGCCCTGGCATCGGACCTGATGAGCGCCACGCCGTCCTCCAGGACGTACACGGCGCTCGACGAACTCGCCGAGACCTCGGCACCGGACACGGCCCGAAGCCGCTGCAGCGTCGCCTCGTCGAAGCCGGCATTGCCCGCCGGAGTGACCACGAAGTCGGCGGCCGTCTGCTCGCGCACCTCGGTGGCCTTCGCCTCGTTGAGGGTGGCGGTGGCGCCGAGCAGCGAGCCCGCCAGCGCCACCGTGACCAGCACGGGCGCCGCGACGGCGGCGGTGCGGCGCACCCCGGCGGCGGCGTTCTCCCGCACCAGCATCCCGCCAGCGCCCGGCAGTTGGGCCGGCAGCCAGGCGATCAGCCGGGCCAGTGGCCGCACCAGCACCGGCGCGAGCAGCGCGACCGCGGTGATCAGCAGCATCGGCCGACTCACATAGGTCTTGCGCTGCAGCAGCTCGCTCGGGTTCGTCACCAGGGCCAGGGCCAGCGTCACCGCGGCGGTGATCAGCAGGGCCGCGCCGAACAGCCAGCGGCCCCAGGTCATCGGCCGGGTGTCGGCGGACGCCTCGCGCAGTGCCTCGGTGGGACCGGTGCGCCCGGCCCGCCAGGACGCGGCCAGCACCCCGCACAGGGCCACGAACAGGCCCGTCCAGAACGCCATGTGGTAGGGCCAGGTGTAGTCCCCGATGGTGAACCAGCGGGGCGCAAGGCTCTCGTCGACCGCCCACTCGGCGAGCTTCGGAGCCCCGTAGGAACCGAGCACACAGCCGGCGGCCGAGGCGAGCACACCGACCGCGAGTGCCTCGGAGACGACCATGCGGCGGATCTGGCCCGGGGTCGCCCCGGCGGTGCGCAGCAGCCCGAACTCGCGGCGCCGCTGGGCCACCGCGAACGCGAAGGTCGAGGCCACCACGAACACCGACACGAACCCGGTGACGCCGCCGGCCGTGCCGAACATGGCGTTCATCGCGGTGAGGGCCTCGCTGTCCCGGTCGGGGTCGGCGTCGGCGTACCGGCGCGCGTTGCCGGTGAGGACCTGGACGCCTTCGCTGCCGCGCACCGTCTCGCGCACGGCCGCCGCATCGGCGTCGACCACGAGCTGGAGGCTGCGCGGCGACAGTTCGGCGGCACGGGTGTCGGTGTAGAACACGGCGTTCTCGAAGCCGAGCCCGGCCACGGTGCCGACGACGCGCACCGTGCCGCCGTCGGTCCGCACCCGGGTGCCCGGACGGGCCCAGTCACCGCTGACGACGACCTCGTCCGCGGCCTCGGGCGCGCGTCCCGCGTCTAGGTCGTACGGCGCGAAGGCCGCCGTAGACCAGGGGTGGCCCACCAGATCGGCGGGGCCGCCCTTGGCCCGCACGGCGAACGACCGGTCCTCGACCATGGTCCCGAGATCCCGCAGCTTCGCGACCGCGTCGTCGGGCACGGCACGCGGCTGCGCGAGTTTCTGGGTGCGGTCGCCGACCGAGGTGGGCACCTCGAGGGTGTCCTGGCCCTTGACGACGACCGGGGCGGCGGCGAACCGCTCCGGCCCCCGGGCGGGTGCGTCCAGCGAGGACGCCAGAGCCAGCCCCATGATGGCGATCAGCGCCACACCCAGGGAGAGGGCGACGAAACTGCCGACAAAGGTGACCCAGCGGGTGCGCAGGGTGCGCAGCGTGGTGCTCAGCACGGCGCCGCCTCGAGCTTGGTCATGCGCGCCGCGATGTCCTCGGCGGAGGCGCCGATCAGCTCGCCGTTGACACGGCCGTCGACGAGGAAGACGACGCGGTCGGCGTAGGAGGCGGCGACGGGGTCGTGCGTGACCATGATGATTGTCTGGCCGTCCCGGTCGACCATGCCGCGCAGCAGGGTCAGCACCTCGCGGCCGGTCTGCGAGTCGAGCGCGCCGGTCGGCTCGTCGCCGAACAGCACTTCGGGACGGGTGATCAGGGCGCGGGCCAGGGCAACCCGCTGCTGCTGGCCGCCGGACATCTCCGTCGGCCGGTGCCGCGCCCGGTCGCCGAGTCCGACCTGTTCGAGCACCTCGCGCACCTGGGCCTTCTTCGGGCGGCGGCCGGCCAGCCGCAGGGGCAGGGCCACGTTCTGTTCGGCGGTCAGCGAGGGCAGCAGGTTGAACGCCTGGAACACAAAGCCGATGCGCTCGCGGCGCAGCAGGGTCAGCTTGGTCTCGCTCAGGCTGGTCAGCTCCGTGTCGCTCACGGTGACCGAGCCCGACGTGGGCCGGTCCAGGCCCGCGGCGCACTGCAGCAGGGTCGACTTGCCGGACCCGGACGGGCCCATCACGGCGGTGAACGTCCCCCTCGGGAAGGCGAGCGATACCTCGTCGAGGGCGGTGACGGACGTACCGCCCGAGCCGTACCGCCGGGTTACGGAGCGCAATCGGATTGCGTCGTTACTCATATGTTCCCCCACCAGCACCTGCTCCTTGGCTCGTTGGTTCCTCCACGAAACCGCGGAAGTCCCGCGTGACGCAGTACGGCCCGAAGGAGACTTGGGGTAGTGCCAGGCCTACCCCCGATACGGACCCTGGACTGATGGCACCGGACTGGTGGGGCCGCTTACGGTCATGCACATGCACCCTCGGAATGTGTGGCAGGCCATGTCCCGGCCGGGCTTCCTGCTGTCGGCCTGGCCCTGGCGCGCCGCCGCGTATCTGCTCACCGGCGCGGTGACCGGCGTCGCCACCTTGGTGGGGATAGTGACGGTGGCAGCGGTCTGCGGTGCGCTCGCCATCGTCTTGGTGGGGCTGCCCCTGCTCGTCATGGTCGCCCTCAGCGGGATCCCAGTGGCCTGGGTGGAGCGGCGCAGGCTGCGCCTGATCGACCACAACCCGGTGTCCGGCCGGCACCAGGTGCCGACCGCGCCGGGACTGTGGGCCTGGCTCACCACACGGCTCCGCGAACAGGGGACCTGGCGGGAACTCGGGTACACGCTGCTGTTCGCCGGGCTGCTGTGGCCGGTCGACGCCCTGGCGATCACGGTCGCGCTGTTCTTCCCGCTGTCCATGGTCGCCACCCCGCTGCTGATGGCCACGGTCGGCGACGGCCACGAAGCGAAGGTGCTCAAGCAGTGGACGGTCACCACCTGGCCGACCGCGTTAGGCGTCGCCGTACTGGGCCTGCTCCTGATGGGCCTGGGCGCATACGTGCTCTGCGCCACGGCGGGCGCCCGCGCAGGGCTGGCTCGGCTGCTGATCGCCTCCCGCGAGGGCGAGCTCGGTGCCAAGGTAGTCGAACTGGCCCGCTCCCGCGCCCGGTTGGTGAATGTCTTCGAGGCCGAGCGGCGCCGTATCGAGCGCGATCTGCACGACGGCGCCCAACAGCGCCTTGTGGCCCTGACGATGGCCCTCGGGCTGGCCCGCCTCGATGCCCCGCCCGGCCCACTCGCCGACCAGCTCACCAGGGCCCACGAGGAGGCGGGCAAGGCGCTCGCAGAACTGCGCGAGCTCATTCAGGGCATCTACCCCAAGGTCCTCACGGACTATGGCCTTCAAGCCGCGGTCGCCGATGCCGCCGACCGCTGCGTGGTCCCCGTCGACGTCGACCTCAAGCTGCCAGGCCGACCAACCGAGGCAGTCGAGTCCGCGGCGTACTTCGTGGTCTGCGAGGCGCTGGCCAACGTCGCCAAGCACAGCGGGGCCGACCACGCACAGGTGAGCGGCGGTCATCGCGACGGACGCCTGTTCCTCGAAGTGCGCGACGACGGCTGCGGCGGCGCGGACCCCTCGGCGGGCAGCGGGCTCACCGGTCTCGCGGACCGGGTATCGGTCCTGGATGGCAGACTTGCCCTGACCAGTCCGCCGGGTGGACCGACTCTGTTGCGTGTGGAGTTTCCTTGCGAGTTGACCGAGGCGGCCGACCGCTCCGCGTAGTGCTGGCCGAAGACAGCGTGCTACTGCGGGAAGGACTCATCGGCCTGCTCAGCCGCTGCGGCCACGAGGTGGTGTCGGCCGTCGGGGACGCGCCGGCACTGATTTCCGCTGTCGAGGAGCATGCCCCCGACATCGTGGTGACGGACGTACGTATGCCGCCCGGTTTCCAAGACGAAGGACTGCACGCGGCAGTGCGGCTGCGCGAGAAGCGCCCCACACTCCCGGTCCTGGTCCTCAGTCAGTACGTGCAGCGGACGTACGCCGCCGAACTCCTGGACTCCGGCGACGGAACAGGCGTCGGCTATCTGCTTAAGGACCGAGTCGGCCAGGTTGAGGAGTTTGTAGAAGCGCTGCACAAGGTGGCGGACGGCGGGACGGTGGTCGACCCCGAGGTGGTGCGCCAGTTGCTGCGCCGCCGCCGCGATCCGCTGGAGCAGCTCACTCCGCGCGAACGCGAGGTGCTGGCACTGATCGCCGAAGGCAAGTCCAACGGCGCGATCGCCAAGGAGCTGGTGGTCTCCGAAGCGGCGATCGGCAAGCACATCGGCAACATCCTTACCAAGCTGGACCTGCCTCCGACGGACAAGACCCATCGCAGGGTCCTGGCCGTCCTCACTTACCTGCGGGCCTGACCCACCGAGCGCACCGGGTCGCCATGCCTGGCCGACATCGACCGCGACCAGGATGCTGAGCTGGAACGAGTGCTTGCTCTCGGCGCACGGCCCAACGGCATTGGCCGGACCGGCACCGAAAGTTGGCATGTTCTGGCCGACCCCGAGGCAACGAGTTCTGCCTCCTGCGCACCCAGCTCAAGCCCCTGTGGCAATTCTGTCCTTCGTGCGAGGCCCTATACGCGGCTTTGAGGAAGAGGAAAACGACATCAAGACGGGACCGCGCCGCCGACACGACCGCGGAATCGAGCCGTGAAAACGCAGGTCACTCAAACTCGGGAGGACACGGCTCACAGGAACCTACATGAGCGACTGACGACAAGCCGCCACCCGGCTACGGCAGGGGTGGCGGCTTCGTCAACTCGTCGTAGATGCTGAGGACTTGGGCTACGGTCTCGTCCTCGCTCGGCCAGGATGCTGCCTGCAGCGTGCCCTTGTCCTTCAGGACCTCACGCCGCTGCGGATCCTCAAGTAGGCGTACGACGGCGTCGGCGAGCGCTTCCGCGTCCCCGTGCGGTACGAGTTCGGCGGCGTCCCCGACCAGTTCGGGGACCCCTTCCATATCGGCCGCGACGAGCGGCACGCGCGCGTGAAGGGCTTCCTGAGCGAGTACGGAGCGCGCTTCACCCCCGCCGGGCAGCAGGGCGAGATCGGCTGCCGCCAGCAACTCGCCGACGTCGTCACGGCGCCCGACGAGACGTACCGGCAGCCCTTCGTCCTCGATACGCCCCTGAAGTTCCGCGCGCAGCGGTCCCTCCCCGGCGATCACGAGCAGCGGTACGGGATCCAGTCGCCGCCAGGCACGCGTCGCGTCCAGCAGCGTGTCGTACCCCCGCAGCCGCTCGAGCGAGCCGACAGCCATCAGCAACGGCCGGTCCGTGGCACCGAGTTCGGCCCGCGCCTTGGGACGCAGCCGCTCGAGCTCCTCGCCCACGAAGGCGGGCCGCCGCACTTCCGGCAGCGCGACCGCGGCGAGCCGGGCATCACGCGCCCCGCTGCGCCGGGCCCGCTCCACAAGGTCGGACGAGACCCCGAGGACCACCGAAGCGGCCTTAGCGACCCGCCGCTCCAGCAGTCGCAGCAGATGCGCCCGCGCGCCCTCCTCGTGCGAGCGGTTGTGCCAGGTAACGACGAACGGAACACGCCGCCCACTGAGCGCCATGGCCGCCCTC
The DNA here is from genome assembly GCF_039532825.1 of Streptomyces vastus. Classification (NCBI taxonomy): domain Bacteria; kingdom Bacillati; phylum Actinomycetota; class Actinomycetes; order Kitasatosporales; family Streptomycetaceae; genus Streptomyces; species Streptomyces vastus. The sequence goes on along the minus strand of NZ_BAAASJ010000014.1, from coordinate 13,636 downwards.
ATTCCGGCATGCAGCCCATGTGCGTGCACGAGATCGGCGTCCGCACAGGCCGCCCGCAGCGCGGCCACGGAAGCCGGGTCACTCCGCCGCGGCACGTGCACATGCCGGGCTCCGGCACCGCTGAAGTCATACGCCCGGTCCGCCGCGGCCGGCGCACACACGGTGACCCGCACGCCTCGCGCCACGAGGCCGGACGCCAACGACCGCACATGCGCGCTGCTTCCCGCACTGCCGCCTCCGAGCACCTGCACGGTACGCAGCGCCGATCGACCATGCGACAACTGGCTGCTCACGGTGGTGCTCACGTGGCCGGGGCTCCTGGTTCAGCGACGGGCGGTCACGAAGAAAGTACAGAGAAAGTACAGAGATGACGCGCACGGGAACGCTCCGTTGGGGTGTAGGGAGTGTTCGCCTACACCCAAGGATGCCAGGACATACGGGCGTTCCGGACCACGGTGGGGCGGTGGGGGACAGATCGGCCCGCGGAGCGGGCGCGAGACGGGACCGCGGCGCGGCGGCTTCCCGTCGTCCTAACCGTCCCCCCGAGCCGTCGCCAGCAGCTCCTCCGCGTGGGCGCGGGCCGTTTCCGAGTCCTCCTGGCCCGCCAGCATGCGGGACAGCTCGCGGACGCGGTCCTCGCCCTCCAGGGCCTTCACGCCGGAGCGGGTGACCGAGCCGTCGTTGGTCTTCTCGACGAGGAGCTGCCGGTCGGCGAAGGCTGCGACCTGGGGCAGGTGGGTGACGACGACGACCTGTGCGGTCTTGGCGAGGCGGGCGAGCCGACGCCCGATCTCGACCGCGGCCTTGCCGCCGACGCCGGCGTCGACCTCGTCGAAGAGGTACGTCGGCACCGGGTCCGTACCCGCGAACACGACCTCCACCGCGAGCATCACGCGCGACAGCTCACCACCGGAAGCGCCCTTGGCGATCGGCCGCGGTGGCGCCCCCGGATGCGGCGCGAGAAGCAGCTCGACCTCGTCGACACCGGCAGGCCCGTACGCGACCGTACGACCGCCCACCTCCACGCCGTCCGGGTCCTCCGTCTGCCGGATCGCGAACGACACGCGCGCGTGCGGCATGGCGAGCGAGGCGAGCTCGGCGGTCACGGCTGCGGCGAACCGCTCGGCGGCCTCCGTGCGAGCGTCCGTCAACGCCTGCGCCAACCCTCCCAGTTCGGCCCGCAACGCATCCCGCTCGGCCGTCAGGTCACCGATCCGGTCGTCGTCGCCCTCCAGCTCCAGGAGCCGCGCGGCCCCCTGCTCGGCCCAGGCCAGTACGGCGCTCACGTCCTCGCCGTACTTGCGCGTCAGCGCGGTGAGCGCGGCCCGCCGCTCCTCCACCGCCGCGAGCCGCAGCGGATCGGCGTCCAGGTCGTCGGCGTACCCCGCCAACTCCCCCGCCACATCGCCCAGCAGAATCCCGATCTCCCCGATCCGGTCGGCGAGCGAGGCCAGCGCGGCGTCATGGGAACGCACCGCTTCCAGTGCCCGGTGCGCGCCGGCGACGAGCGTCGTGGCGTCGATGCCCTCGGGATCCTCGGGGTTGCCCGCCAGCGCCGCGTGCGCCGCCGTGGCCGCGGACGCGAGCGCCTCGGCGTGCCCGAGCCGCTCGGCCTCGGCCGCCAGCTCCACGTCCTCACCCGCCCGCGGCTCCACCGCCGCGATCTCGTCGAGCCCGAAGCGCAGCATGTCGGCTTCCTGGGCACGTTCGCGCGCACGCGTGGTGATCTCGTCCAGTTCGGTCGAGATGGCACGCAGCCGACGGTAGGCGCTCGCGTACTTGGCGAGCGGCACGGCGACCGCGTCCCCCGCGTACCGGTCGAGCGCCTGCCGCTGCCGGGACAGCTTGAGCAGCCCCTGCTGATCGCTCTGCCCGTGCACGGCCACCAGCTCATCGGCGAGCTCGGCAAGCACCCCCACAGGCACGGAACGCCCGCCCAGATGCGCCCGAGAGCGCCCCTCGGCAGACACGGTACGGCTGATCAGCAGCGCCCCGTCGTCGAGCTCGGCCCCGGCCTCCTCGGCCCGTACGACCGCCGAGGCGCCCTCAGGAACGGTGATCCGCCCCTCCACCACAGCATTCTTGGCACCGATCCGCACGAGAGCCGCATCCGCACGCCCGCCCAGCAACAGCCCGAGGCTGGTGACCACCATCGTCTTGCCCGCCCCGGTCTCACCGGTAACAGCGGTGAAGCCGGGCGACAACTCGACAACGGCGTCATCGATGACTCCGAGCGACCGTATCCGCATCTCCTCCAGCACGGACACGACCATACGAGGTCAGGGGGCCCGTGTGCGACGCCCCCCTGACTTCGTTGCGTGAAGGCGCAGGCATTTAGGGGCGCGGGGAACTGCGCGACCAGCCACAACGCACCCGCAGCGAACACACGAACCCCGGGGAGCCTGGGGGCGGAGCCCTCAGTTTCGGGAAGGGGCGGGGCTGGGGCAAAAACCCCTAATGCGGCGCCCCACGCCAACCCGCCACAGGCAACGCGAACTTGGCGACAAGCCGATCAGTGAACGAAGCATGGTGCAACCGAGCAAGCCGCACCGGCACAGCCCCCCGCCGAACCTCCACCCGCGCCCCCTCCGGCAACTCAATCGTCCGTCGCCCATCGCACCACAACACCCCATGCGGAGTGTGCGGCTGAACCTCCACGGCAAGCACCGAATCCGGCGAGGTAACCAACGGCTTGGCGAACAGCGCATGCGCACTGATAGGCACCATGAGCAGCGCCTCAACCTCCGGCCACACCACAGGCCCACCTGCGGAAAACGCATACGCCGTAGACCCGGTAGGGGTCGCGCAGACTATCCCGTCGCACCCGAACCCGGTGACGGGCCGCCCGTCGATCTCGAGCACCACCTCAAGGAGCCGCTCCGCGGAAACCTTCTGCACGGCGGCCTCGTTCAGCGCCCAGTCGGTATGCACGACATCACCGTTGCTGTGCACGACGACATCGACGGTCATGCGCTCCTCGACCTCGTACGCACGAGTCACCACCCGGTCGACAACCTTGTCGAGGTCGTCACGCTCAGCCTCCGCAAGGAAGCCGACACGCCCCAGGTTGACGCCGAGCATCGGCACCCCCGAGGCGCGCGCGAACTCGGCGCCACGCAGCAGCGTGCCGTCACCGCCCAGCACGATCAGCAGCTCACACCCGTCGAGGCACTCGGGAGTCGCCTCCTTGACGAGTTCCACCGTCGGCGGCAGCGGCAGATCGGCCGCCTCGGCCTCGAGCACCCGTACACCGAGCCCGGAGCGCAGCAGCCCCTGGACGACGAGTTCGGCGCTGCGGATGGCCGCGGGCCGCCCGGTGTGGGCCAGCAGGAAAACAGTACGAGCTCGGGTATCGGTCAACGCGGCCCCTCCGCCACTGCACGGTCTACGTCGGCCGGGTCCAGTTCGGGTGCACCGGCTCGCAGCCACAGAAAGTACTCGACGTTCCCAGAGGGCCCGGGCAGCGGGCTGGCGGTGACGCCCTTCACCCCGAGCCCCAACCCCCACGCGTGCCGGGCCACCCCGCGCACGGCCTCCGCCCGCAGTTCAGGGCTGCGTACGACACCGCCGCTCCCCAGCCGCTCCTTGCCCACCTCGAACTGCGGCTTGACCATCATCACCAGATCGGCATCGGGCGCCGCGCACCGCACGAGGGCGGGCAGCACCAGTCCGAGCGGGATGAAGGACAAGTCACCGACAATAAGATCCACCGGCTCCCCATCGATCGCCTCCAACGTCAACTCGCGTACGTTCTTACGGTCCTTGACGGTGACCCGTTCATCGCTTTGGAGTGACCATGCCAGCTGCCCGTAGCCGACGTCGACGGCGACGACGTGGGCGGCTCCCGCGCGCAGCAGTACGTCGGTGAATCCGCCGGTCGAGGCACCGGCGTCCAGCGCCCGCCGCCCCTCGGTCCTGAGGCCGAGCGGCACGAAGACCTTCAGCGCCCCCGCCAGCTTGTGGCCGCCGCGCGACACATAGTCGGGCTCGCTGTCGTCCCGGGCGATCACGATCGCGGCGGCCGTCTCCACCTGGGTGGCGGGTTTCGTCGCGACGGTCTTGCCGACGGTGACCCGCCCGGCGGCGATCAGCTGGCCGGCGTGCTCACGCGAGCGGGCGAGCTTCCGGCGGACCAGCTCGGCGTCGAGGCGGCGTCGTGCCACTCCTGCCACGTTCGGTTCAGCTCCTGTTGTTCATGCTGTACGGTCCCGGGGCCCTCGGAGGTCTCTCCGGCCCCGGACGGGCGTCGAGCGCGGTGAGCGCGTCGCGCAGCCCCCGGTGCACATCCTCGTACACCTCGATGTGCCCGTCCGCAGCAAGGTGGTCGGCATCGGCCAGCCGGTCCAGCTGGGCGTCCACCTCGGCATTCCCGGTGGGCGTGCGCGGCACGTTCAGCGGGGCGGGGGCGGCGGGAGCGTATGCGGGTCCGCTCTCCGCGCCGACTACGAGTCCGGCCCCGGTTCCGGCCGCCGGTCCGACGTCGAATCCGGCCTCGGGCCCGGTTCCGGATACGGCCCCGGAGTCGCTCTCCGGGCCGGCTTCGGGTCCGGTCTCCGCGCCGGCGTCGAGTCCAGCCCCGGATCCGGACTCCGGGCCGGCCTCGATTGCGTCCTGCGCGCCGGCTTCGAGCCGGGTCTCGAATCCGGTCGCCGGTACGGCGCCGAATCCGGCTCCAGGTGCGGCCCCGGATCCGGCCGCCCGGCCGACGTCGAGTCCAGCCCCGGATTCGGTTTCCGGGACGGCCTCCAGATCAGCCTCGGGCCCGGCAGCCGGGCCGGCCTCCGGTTCGGCGGGACGTTCCCAGTCGTTCATGCCCCGACGCTACCGCGAAGCGCTGGGGTACCGTCGTCCGCGATGGCCACGATTGAGGAGTGCCGCAGCGCGCTCGACAAACTCTCGGACAACATGGCGGGCGCGGAAGGCGACGTGCGCAGTGCCGCCGCCCTGGACCGCTCGCTGAGCTGCCGTATCACCGACCTCGACATCACCTTCGTAGGGCGTCTCAAGGACGGCGGCATCGAGGTGCTCGACACGGTGCAGGGCCTTCCGCCAGAGAAGGCCCAGATCCGGCTCACGATGAGCGGGGACGATCTGGTCGCCCTGGTGAACGGCGAGCTGCACTTCGCGAAGGCCTGGGGCTCGGGCCGGGTCAGGCTCGAAGCGGGTCTGCGCGACCTGCTCCGGCTCAGAAAGCTGCTCTGACCCATCACCCTGTTCAAGGCCTTCAGGAACCCTTCGCGACACCGACGGCAGCGGACGTACGCGCCTTCCGCGCCGCCGGCACCACCAGCGGCATACCCGTCTCCGGATCGTCGATGACCTGGCAGCGCAGCCCGAAGACCTCCTCGACCAGCTCGGCCGTGACGATGTCGGACGGCGCGCCCTGCGCGATGATCGCCCCCTCTCGCAGGGCGATCAGATGCGTCGCGTACCGGGCCGCGTGGTTGAGGTCGTGCAGCACGGCGACCAGGGTCCGGCCCTGCTCCTCGTGGAGTTCGGCACACAGGTCGAGTACGTCGATCTGGTGCTGGATGTCGAGATAGGTGGTCGGCTCGTCGAGCAGCAGCAGCGGCGTCTGCTGGGCGAGCGCCATGGCGATCCAGACGCGCTGGCGCTGACCGCCGGAGAGCTCGTCGACATAGCGGTCGGCGAGTTCTGCGACTCCGGTCGAGGCCATCGACTCCCGTACGACCCGCTCGTCCTCCGACGACCACTGCCTCAGAAGCCCCTGGTGCGGATAGCGCCCGCGGCCCACCAGGTCGCCGACCGTGATCCCGTCGGGCGCGATCGACGACTGCGGCAGCAGCCCGAGCGTTCTGGCCACCTTCTTCGCGGGCATCGACTGGATGACCTGCCCGTCGAGCAGCACGCGGCCCTCGCTCGGCTTCAGCATCCGTGACAGGGCGCGCAGCAGGGTGGACTTGCCGCAGGCGTTCGGGCCGACGATGACGGTGAAGGAGTTGTCGGGTATCTCGACCGACAGCTGCTCGGCGATGACCCGCTGGTCGTAGGCGAGGGTGACGTTCTCGGCGGACAGACGGTTCGTGGACGGGCCGTTCACAGTGCGAGTGCTCCTTTGGATGTTCGTGTGCGGCCCGCCATCGGCGCCCGTACTCGTCTTGCCGTCGGTGTTCATATTCGGCCCGCCTTGCGCTCGGTGACGAGGAGCCACAGCAGATAGACACCGCCGAGCACCCCGGTCACCACCCCGACGGGCAACTGGTCGGCGCCGAAGGCCCGCTGCGAGGCCCAGTCGGCGACGACCAGCAGGGTGGCACCCATGCACATCGCGGGCATCAGGTTCGGCCCCGGCGAGCGGGTGAGGCGCCGGGCGAGCTGTGGCGCGGTGAGCGCGACGAAGGCGACCGGGCCCGCGGCGGCGGTGGCGGCCGCGGTGAGCAGCACAGCGGCCAGCATCAGCAGCATCCGCGTCCGCTCGACCCGCACCCCGAGTGCATACGCGACGTCGTCGCCCATCTCCAGGATGTACAGCCCGCGCGCGTTGCCGAGGACGAGGGGTACGAGGACGGCCCACATCCCGAGCAGCGGCCAGACCTGTTCCCAGTCACGGCCGTTGAGCGAACCCGTCATCCACACGACCGCACGGGCCGCGTCCACGATGTCGGCCTTGGTGAGCAGATAGCCGTTGACGGCCACGGCCATCGCGGAGACACCGATACCGACCAGGACCAGTCGATAGCCGTGCACACCCCGCTTCCAGGCGAGCACATAGATGGCGAGTCCGGTCACCAGACCGCCGAAGAGCGCCCCGAGGGTGACCTCGGCCGCACTCCCCGAGAACAGCACGATCATGGTGAGCGCGCCTGCCGTCGAGCCCTGCGCGAGACCGAGCACGTCCGGACTGCCCAGCGGATTGCGGGAGATGGCCTGGAAGAGCGCGCCGCCGAGCCCGAGCGACGCCCCGACCAGGAGGCCGACGAGAACCCGCGGCAGCCGCAGCTCGTTGACGATGAACTCCTGCCCCACGTCGCCGTTGCCGAACAGCGTCTTGAGCACGTCGCCGGCCGGGATCGGGAAGTCGCCGGTGCCGATGAGGACGACGCTCGCAGGGAGCGCGGCCACCAGCAACAGAACGACAACCGTCAGCGAGCGGACGTCGATACGGACGGACAGCCCGCCGCGGGCACGGACGGGCCGGGCGCGGAACGGCCGGGCGGAACCGGCCTGCTTGGTCAGGACCTTCACAGCTGAGCCGTCCTCCGCCGTCGTACGAGAAAGATGAAGACCGGGCCGCCGAGGATCGCGGTGACGATGCCGACCTGGAGTTCGGCGGGCCGCGCGACCATCCGGCCGACCACATCGGCGCCGAGCAGCAGCACCGGCGAGAGTACGGTGGCGTACGGCAGGATCCAGCGCATGTCGGGCCCGGTGAAGGACCGTACGACGTGCGGGACCATCAGCCCGACGAACACGATCGGTCCGCAGGCCGCCGTCGCGGCCCCGCACAGCAGGGTCGCGGCCGCCATGGACAGGGCGCGGGTACGGCCCAGATGCGCGCCGAGCGCACGGGCGGTGTCGTCGCCCATGGCCATGGCGTTCAGCGGCCGGGCGAGAGCCAGCGCCAGGACCGTACCGATCGCGAGGAACGGCAGCACCTGCTCGATGGTCCTGTCGCTGGCCGAGGACAGCGAACCGACCGTCCAGAAGCGCATCTTGCCGAGCGCCGCCTGGTCCATGATCATCACGGCTTGCAGATAGCCGTAGAGCGCGGCGCTGAGCGCGGTGCCGGCGAGCGCGAGCCGCACCGGCGTCGCGCCCCGGCTGCCGCCGAGCACGTACACCAGGACCCCGACCACGGCCGAGCCCCCGAAGGCGAACCACACATAGCCGCTCAGCGAGGTGACGCCGAAATAGGTGATGGCCGTGACGACGGCCGCGGACGCGCCCGCGTTGATGCCGAGCAGCCCGGGATCGGCCAGCGGGTTGCGGGTGAGCGCCTGGAGGACGGCCCCGGCGAGGCCGAGCCCGGCGCCGACGAGCAGCCCGAGGACGGTACGCGAAAACCGCTCGCTCACCACGACGTCGCCGTACGTGCCCGAGTCGTCGAACAGGCCGTGCCAGACCTGGCTCAGCGACAGGTCCTTCGCACCGATCGCGATACTCGCCATCGCGATGAGCACCAGCACCGCTATGGACACGAGGAGCCCGGCGGCCCGTATCGCCTGTCGTTTGGGGGGCGCGGAGGCGGTCTCCGCGTTCGGTTCGGGGCGACTGTCGACCAACACGCAGTTAGGTTAGCCTACCCTCCCTATCTGGCTCGATTCGTGCGCCTGCGGGACGCCGTCGGTCCTGCGGACCTGCGCGCCAGGCCGGTCCCGGAGCCCTGGAATTCCGGCGTCAGGGGCCGCCTGCGGCTCAAAGTGTCCAGCGTCCCAGCCGTTCAAAAAGCCCGTCCGTCAAAGTCCCAGCCGCGCCAGTGCTTTGCCCCCGTCCAACTCGCATGTCCCGTCCCCCGCAGCCGTCCAGGCGGCGGCGCACAGCGCCCGCAGCCCGTCGAGAGCCTCGCCCTCGCCCTCCAACTCAAGCCTCCCCCACTCTCGGCTTCGCTCGAGCGGGGGGACCCCCACATCGCCGACCGTTGCGGTCCAACCCCCACAGCGGAATCCCTCGCCTACCGCGACGACTTCGGGCTGCCCGGTCAACAGCCCGCGCAGATCGGCATCCACGTACGTCGGCCGGTGCTTGGGCGAAGCGGCAAGCAGCTGCTCGCCGTCCGTCACCCCGGTCAGCACCAGCAGGGAGTCCACTTCGCCGTTGAAGGCGCCCTCGATATCCGTGTCCAGCCGGTCCCCGACGACCAGCGGCCGCGCCGCTCCCGTCCGCAGAATCGTCTCCCGGTGCATGGGCGGCAGTGGCTTTCCGGCCACCTGCGGCTCGGCGCCCGTCGCGATGCGTACGACCTCCACGGCCGCCCCGTTGCCCGGAGCGATCCCCCGCGCACTGGGGATCGTCAAGTCGGCGTTGGAGGCGAACCACGGAACCCCGCGCGCGATGGCATAACAGGCCTCCGCGAAGCGCCCCCAGGGCAGCTCCGGCCCGCCGTACCCCTGCACCACCGCCACCGGCTCGTCCTCGGCCGACTCGACCGGTACGAGCCCACGCTCGCGCAGCGCGACCCGCAGTCCGTCGCCGCCGATCACCAACACCCGTGCTCCCGCGGGCACTTGCTCGCTGATCAGCCGGGCCACGGCCTGCGCCGAGGTGATGACGTCCGACTCCTCGGCCGGTATCCCCAGCTCCGTGAGGTGCGCGGCCACCGTGTCGGGTGTCCGCAGCGCGTTGTTCGTGACGTACGCGAGATGCATCCCGCCCGCGCGAGCGGTGCCGAGCGACTCGACGGCGTACGCGATCGCCTCCCCGCCCGCGTACACCACACCATCCAGGTCGAGCAGCGCCGTGTCGTACGCCTCGCTCAGGGGCCGGTCGCTCCCCTCGGGCCGCATCCTCACGGTCTGGCTCATTCCGCATCGCTCCTCGTTCGATCCCATTGCCCCGATCATCGCGCATGCCACTGACACTCTTACGATGCACCAATGAACACTGCAGGTCCCGCGGACGTACCGGCCCGCATGGGCCTTGACCTCACCCCGTTCCGGGGCCTGCGCTACGACCCGAACCGGGTCGGCAGCCTCTCCGCCGTGACCTCACCGCCGTACGACGTGGTCGTACGCCCCGACGGACTGCACCACCTCGAATCGTCCGATCCGCACAACATCGTCCGTCTGATCCTCCCCCAGGCCGCCACGCCCGCCGCCCGCAACAAGAAGGCGGCGGACACTCTCCAACGCTGGCTCGCCGAGGGCGTCCTGACCGCCGACTCCGAGCCAGGCTTGTACGTCTACGAACAGCGAGCCGGCGACGGCATGCTCCAGCGCGGCCTCATAGGCGCCCTGCGCCTGTCGGAGCCGTCGGAGGGCGTGGTCCTGCCGCACGAGGACGTCATGCCGCACATCGTCGCGGACCGCGCGGACCTGATGCGCGCCACCTCCGCGAACCTCGAACCCCTCCTCCTGACCTACCGCGGCAACGGCTCCGCCGACGACGCCACCGCCGTCATCGAGCGCACCGCCCAGCATCCGCCGCTCCTGGCCACGACCACGGAGGACGGCTTCAGCCACCGCCTGTGGTCGGTGACCGACCCCGAGGACCTGACCGCGATCCACAAGGACCTGGCCCGCCACCAGGCCCTCATCGCGGACGGCCACCACCGCTGGGCCACGTATCTGCGCCTGCGCGCCGAACACCCCTCCCCCAGCCCCTGGGACTTCGGCCTGGTGCTCCTGGTCGACACCGCGCGCTACCCGCTCCGCGTCCGCGCGATCCACCGACTCCTGCACCACCTCCCCGTCGCGGACGCCCTTTCCGCCCTCGGCGACTCCTTCCGCGTCCGGCCCGTCCAAGGCACCCTCTCCGATGCCCTGGAGGCCCTCTCCGTAGCGGCCGCCGGGGGAAATGCCTTCCTCCTTGCGGGCGATGGCGCCTTCCACCTGGTCGATCGCCCCTCCCCGGACCTCCTCGCCCGCACGATCCCGGCCGACCGTCCGGAGGCCTGGCGGACCCTCGACGCAACGGTTCTGCACGCCGCGCTCCTCGACCACATCTGGCGCATCCCGGACGTCCCGGAGCACATCGCGTACATCCACGACACCGCCGCCGCCGTCGCCAAGGCCGAACACGACGGTGCCACGGCCGTCCTGATGCACCCGGTCCGCGAGGAGGTCGTACGCGAACTGGCGAGCCGGGGCGTCACGATGCCCCGCAAGTCGACGTCGTTCGGCCCGAAGCCGGCATCCGGCCTGGTACTGCGCACACTGGAACGCTGATACACGAATGGGCGGGCCCCGTCAGGGAGCCCGCCCATGTGCGCGCACGTCGCGTACGCCTCCTGTGTCGGCGTCAGTCGTCCAAGTCGTCCAAGTCGCCCTTGTCGTCGGGAGCATCCCTGTCCGCGGCGTCGTTCACGACCGGCTCGGGCGCCGGGGCGTCGAGGGTTGCCGCGGCTTCCACGGCCTCGATCTCGGGACCGTCGGCGCTCTCGTCGAGGGTCTCCTCGTCCAAGGCATCGACGAACTCCACGCCATCCATCTCGGCGAGCCGGTCCGAGGCATCCGTACTGCCGTCCTTGTCGGACTCGACGGCCTTCGCGAACCACTCGCGTGCCTCGTCCTCACGACCGGCCGCGAGCAGCGCGTCGGCGTACGCATAGCGCAGCCGCGCCGTCCAGGGCTGAACCGAATTCGAGGCGAGCTCGGGGCTCTGCAGCGTCACGATGGCCGCATCGATCTGCCCCATGTCGCGCCGTGCCCCGGCCGCCACGAGCCGCATCTCGACCTGCCCCGCCTTGTCGAGCTTGTGCACCTCGGGCGCTCCGGCCATCTCCATGGCCTTCTCGGGCCGTCCCAGACCCCGCTCGCAGTCCGCCATGACGGGCCACAGGTCCACGTTCCCGGTCATCCGCCGCGCGGCCCGGAACTCGGCGAGCGCCTCGCTGTACTTCTGATTCGCGTACGCCGCGAAGCCTGCCGCCTCACGCACGGCAGCCACGCGCGACGCCAGCCGCAGTGCGACCCTCGAGTAGCCGTACGCCCCCTCGGGGTCCTCGTCGATGAGCCTGGCCACCATCACCAGGTTCTTGGCGACATCCTCGGCAAGCCCCTTCGGCAGACTCTGCAACTCCTGCCGTACGTCCTTGTCGATCTCCTCGCCGGTGACGTCCTCGGGGATCGGCAGCCGCTTGATCGGCTCGCGATCCCGCTCCTCACGGAAGCGCCCGCCCCCACGCCGGTCGTCGCCCCGCCGGTCGTCCCGCCCCCGGAAACCACCGGGCCGCCCCCGGCCGTCCTCACGCCGCGGCCCACGCCCGCCACGCTCGTCCCGCCCACGCTCGTCCCGCCCACGGAAGCCACCCCGGCTGTCGTCCCGCCGGAAGCCACCGCGCTCCCCACGGTCACTGTCCCGCCGGTCGTCACGGCGCCCATAACCGGCACGGTCACCCTGCCGCTGCTCATCACGCCGGTCGTCCCGACGATCATCCCGGCGATCGTCACGCCGGAAGCCACCACGATCGTCGCCTCGACGGTCATCCCGGCGGGGACCACCACGCTCATCGCCCTGCCGGTCATCGCGCCGCTCATCGCGCCGGAGAGCCGGACGGTCATCCGACCGCCGGACCCCGCCACGGTCACGATCATCGCCCCGCCGCTCGTCGCGACGGAAACCTCCGCCACGGTTCTCATCCCGACGGAAACCGCCGCGCTCGTCACGGTCTTCACCACGGCGATCATCCCGCCGGAAGGCCGGCCGCTCCCCGCCACCGGTGTTGTCACGCCGGAACGCCGGGCGGTCGCCACCACCACGACTGTCATCGCTACGGAAACCACCACGGTCACCGCCACCACGACTGTCGTCCCGACGGAAACCACCACGATCTCCGCCACCACGACTGTCGTCCCGACGGAAACCACCACGATCTCCGCCACCACGACTTTCATCCCGACGGAAACCACCACGATCTCCGCCACCACGACTTTCATCCCGCCGGAAACCACCACGATCTCCGCCACCACGACTTTCATCCCGACGGAAACCACCACGATCGCCGTCCCTGCGGTCGTCGCGACGGAACCCCCCGCGCTCATCATCGCGACGGTCGTCACGACGGTACGGCGGCCGATCGCCGTCACGCCGAGGCCCACCACGGTTGTCATCCCGCCGGAACCCACCACGATCGCGGTCACCGCCACCACGGCTGTCATCACGACGCTCGTCGCGCCGCGGCCCACCTGAGCGATCGTCACGACGGAACGCCGGACGGTCGCCACGATCCCGGTCGTCGCGCCCACGGAAGCCGCCGCCACCACGGTTGTCATCGCGCCGGAAGCCACCGCGCTCGCCACGGTCGTCACCACTGCGGTCGTCCCGCCGGAAGGCCGGCCGGTCACCCCCACCGCTGCTGTCACGGCGGGCGGCCTGCCGGTCGCCCTCACGCCGAGGCCCACCACGACTGTCATCCCGACGGAACCCACCACGATCACCACGGTCACCGCCACCACGGCTGTCATCACGGCGGTCGTCGCGCCGACCGTAGCCACCACGGTCGTTGTCGCGTCGCGGCCCCCCGCGGGAGCCGCCGCGGTCACCACTGTCCCGGCGGCGCTGATCGCGCTCCGGTCGCTCGTCGGGAGAGTTGGTGGACATGGTGACTCCTGTCTTAGGTACCGCAAGTCATTCTCGCGCAGTCGAGTACCGTGCGCGCACTTCGGAAAAACAAAAAAGGACCTCTGGTCCCAGCAAGTCGCTGGGACCAGAGGTCCTCCAAAGATTGTTCGGCGGCGTCCTACTCTCCCACAGGGTCCCCCCTGCAGTACCATCGGCGCTGTAAGGCTTAGCTTCCGGGTTCGAAATGTAACCGGGCGTTTCCCTCACGCTGTGGCCACCGAAACCCTAATGGTTTCGAGCGAACAAGCACACTCTTCAATTAAATGTTCTGCTCAAAGCCGACAACGGTTCGTTGTCTCAGAACCAACACAGTGGACGCGAGCAATCTGGGGACAAGCCCTCGGCCTATTAGTACCAGTCACCTCCAGCGGTTACCCGCCTTCCAGATCTGGCCTAT
>NZ_BAAASJ010000013.1:0-7489 GCF_039532825.1 Streptomyces vastus | reverse complement strand
GAACCAAGACCCCAAGCCGTTCATCTGGACCAAGACAGCCGAAGAGATCCTCAACTCCCTCGCCCGCTTCTGCCGACGGATCTCTGGCGCAGGACACTAGTGCCAACTAGCGATTCCGGTCACAGCTGTGGTGTGTGAGAACGGCCGCCACCCGTGGCATGGACCCCGACCGGGTCTACCGGCGGGCGTGCGCGGCCCATGTACGTGGCCATCTGGGCACCGTGGCCGCAGTAACCCATGGAGTAGTACAGGCCGTTGGCCTTGCCCGCGTGCGGAACGCGGTCGTAGGAGAAGCCGACACTGCCGCCCCACACGTAGTCGATCCGCACGTCCGACAACTGCGGGAAGATGTCCGCCAGTTCCTGCTTCAGGACGTCACCGCTCTTGACGTCCGAGGCGGGGTTGGAGGGGGCGAGGCGGGCCCGGCCGCCGAAGGTGAGGCGGTTGTCCGGGGTGCGGACGTAGTGGCCGATGTTCTTGGAGGACATGGCCACGCGGTTGTTGGGGGTGAGCTGCCGGGCCCGCTCCTCGCCCAGTGGCTCGGTGACGATGACGAAGCTGCCGACGTTGATCAGCCGCTTGTGGAACCAGGGCATGGCCTTGTCGGTGTAGGCGTCGGTGGCCGCCATGACCTGCTTGGCGCGGATGGTGCCGTGCAGGGTCTGCGTTTGGCCCGCATGCTCTCGAAGTGCTGCGGCTTGAACAGCGACTCCCAGACGCGCTACGCGGTGGAAGTCGCAGTCGATCTGCTCCTTGACCGTCAGTACACATGCTGCCGTTGCGCCCGGAGGCGCCCGAGCCGACCTTGTCCTTCTCCACGAGGACGACGTGGGCGCCCTTGCGTGCCGCGTGGTAGGCGGTGGACAGGCCGGTGAGGCCGCCGCCGATGACCACCAGGTCCGCCTGATCGGGCAGGGGCTTGCCGGTCCGGTCGGGGAAGCCAGGGGCTGTGTCGAGCCAGTAGGGGATCTGTTTCCTGACGTACGCCCTAGTGTCTTCCTGGTCGTCAGGGGGTGTGTCTCCAGCCCCGGCCTCAGCAGCCGAGCAGGGCCGGCAGGCCGGACAGGTCGGGCAGCTCGTCGAAGGGCTGGTAGTCGGCGCTGCCGCGGGCGCCGTAGCAGCCGTTGTGGCCGTAGCGGTTGATCCACACGCGGCGAGCGAGGCCGAGGTCGCGGGTGGGGATGAGGTCGTACTCCCAGCCCTGGGCGACGTGGATGACCTGGGCGGGGTCGATGTCCATCGTCTGGAAGGCGTACTCGAAGGTCTGCCGGGACGGCTTGTACGCCTTGGCCTGCTGGGCGGTGATGACATGGTCGAACTCGACGCCGATGTTGGCCAGGTTCTGGGCGATGAGGTCGTCGTCCGTGTTGGAGATGATGGCGATCTCGTACCGGGACTTCAGCGCCTGCAGGGCGGCCGGGACCTCGGGGTGAGGGCCGAAGGTGGGCACGGCCGCGACCAGGGCCTCGCCGTCGGACTTCCGGTACTCCAGGCCGTGCAGACGCATCGCTGTCTCCAGGCTGGAAGGCAGCACCTCGTGGAAGGGGCGGTAGGCCTCCAGGACGGCGTGGAACCGCATGATGCGGAAGTCGTCGAGGAACTCGTCGACGTTCAGGCGGTCCAGGTCCAGCCGGTCGGACAGGACCTTCAGCGTGGTGGGGCCGAGCTGGAAGTCGACCAGGGTGCCGTAGGCATCGAAGGTGACGGTCTGACGCATGGTGTTCAACCTCTTTCCGGGCATATTGGACACCCCCGTTCACCGGGAGTCACGATCTCGTCGAGTGCGGCCAGGTCGGCCGCATCGGGGGTCCAGGACGCTGCCGCGGCGTTGGCGGCGACCTGTTTAGGGGGCATGGGGGCTGAGGGGGGTGCCCTAGGGGCCGCCGCTGGAGGACGAGCCCCCGGACAGGGCCGGGGACGGCGAATGCTGATCAGGTAGTCGGCGGCAGCACCATTACTGCTCCGAGTGCGATGAGCCCCTCTCCATCCCGAGGTGATGCGTCAGTGAAGCACCGCGGAGAATCCGGCAACAAGGGACGTGAGGCCGCGAGATCGACCGCGTATTTTGTGCCTGTGCACAATTTCCTGTCAGGGACCCGGGGCGGTTCTCGCCCGAACCGAATGAGTTTCTGAGAGGCACCGCGAGCGGCTCCGGCTCGAACTGCGGCCGCTTCGCGCTGCTGCCCGGCGGCGTGACCGGGCTGTCGGCCGCCAAGGCTGCCGTCCCCATGAAGGGCATGTGGCCTCTGACCGCCACGCTTTGGCTCCAGCTCTCTCGGTCGCGGCCCCCGGCCGGCTGCCACAACCCGTCCAGCAATCGGTGGATCAGGACACCGTCGCCCGGAAGCGGGCGCCCGCGTCCGTCTCCAGCCAAGCCAGGGCGAGGACCAGCCGGGCGGCGTCGTTCGGTCTGGACAGCTTCAGCCCGGTCGCCTCTTCCGCGGCCTGCAGGCGATTGCCCACCGTGTTCCGGTGACGGTAGGTGCGTGCGGCCACCTCAGCGACCGAGCCCAGGTCGAGGTACCAGCGCAGGGTCTCGACGATGCTGTCGCTGTCGCGCAGCTCGAGGAGTGGGCGCAGCACGCCGGTGGCCATCGCACCGGTGAGCTCCTCCTGCGCCGACATGATCGCCCCGACCCAGTGGCCCTCCACGTGCCGCACTCCGGGCTGCGCGGAGCTGCGGATCGCGGCACGTGCGAACCGGATGCCCCGCGCCGTCAGCGCCAGCCCGGGGACTTCGGCGACGCCGCAGCGCCACGGGGCGAACGGCCGGAGCATGGCAAGCAGGGCCTCTTCATCGCACCGTCCGTGACCGATGATGCCGAGGAGCTCGTCACCCATCCATCCGAAGTGACGCAGCAGGCCGCCCCGACGCAGCGCATCGTCGACCTGGGACAGAGCCGGGTCCCCGGTAGGAACGGATTCGACCACGACCACGGTCAGGGCCACGTGCTCGGAGAAGCCCAGCAACGTCGAGGCCTCGGCGACCGTGGAGGGATCCTGCTCCCCTTCCAGGACGAGGCGACTGAAGGCGCGGTTGCGCACCTCCGTACGACGGCTCGCCAGGTCGCGCTCCGTGCGGCGATAGGCGTCGACGACCTCGACGCTGTTGGCTTCCGTCGCCTCCCAGACGCGGATCAACCCGTCGAGAAAGTCGGGATCGGCGCTGATGCCACGTGCTCGCCCCTCCGCGAGCACCGCCTCCCACAAGGTCCTGAGGTCCAGCTGGAAGGAGTGCATCAGAGCGGTCAGGGGAAACGCCTGTTCCGCTCGCTCGCGTCCCACGTCCTCGGTGGCGCGCGACACCGACCGGGGCACCGGACCGCCGGCCAGCCGGGTCAGAGCGAGTTCAAGGGTCCGCCGCATCCCCTCCCGTTTCTGGACCGGATCCCAGTCTGCCGACGCGTAGGCGGCCTCCTCGGCTTCCAACTGTTCGAGAGCACGAGAGGTCAGTTCGTCGAGTCGTTCCTCGAGGAGCCGGCGCGCGATCGCCTGCACGGCGTCGTGGCGGGCCCCACCCTGACGGCGTCCCGGGCCGCTCACGAGGACCACCTCTCCCGGCGACAGCCGTCACCGGACCGATACGGGGCCGTCTCCGGGAAACGCCGCTGACATGCCGGTGGGGCTCCCTGACAGAAATTGTGCACAGGCACAAAATACGGGGTCGATGTCGCGGCCTCGCGTCCCTTGTTGCCGGATTCTCCGCGGTGTTTCACTGACGCATCACCTCGGGCTGGAGAGGGCTCGGGACGCGACCACGCACTTGGAGCAGCTATGGCGCTTCCGTAAGCACCTGATCCCCAGTCCGTCACCTTGAGTAGGCGCTGCTGGGGGCGCCCCGTCCCTCGGGTCAGTCTCAGCCTTCCGCTACAGGGCCCACCAGGAGGCGATGACCAAGGCGGCCGGGCCAACCGGTTCGCCAGGCAGAGCGGGATCGAGATCACCCAGGACTCCACCAGAGACTACGCCGAGCTCAAGGCGAGGGGCGAGGACCAGAGCGTCACCTGGGACGTCATGACCGCCGCCGCGTGAGCTGATGACCGGTCTCGATGAGCGCTCCCCTGTCTTTCGTCGACGTGGTCGAGATCTGCGCAGCCCGTGAAGCGATCGAGACACAGCCGTGGCAGCCCTGCCCGCCTCCGCCCAGGAACCGCATCGATCGGACCGTACGGGAGCTGACTGACAGCGTCGGGCAAAGGTCCGGCACGGGTGGCGGCGGGGGACCGGCCACGACCTGAGCGTCGTGATGCAGGCCCACGGTGAGTGATGAGCGACCTGACGACGAGGGAGAGAACGCACCGATGACCTCAGCGACCACCACCGGCAAGGACGGGACGACCATCCCCGGTCACACCGGCCAACTGCCGGGCTCGCTCCTCGATCACGTACTGCGGCAGTCCTTCGGACTCGAGGGATACGTCCAGCACCCACTGGGAGGGGAGGTCGACCAGAACGTCCGGATCACCGGCGATGACGGCATGCGCTACTTCGTACGGGTCACCCGCGCGGAGCCGGACTCAGCCGACGTCCTCTGGCAGAACTCGCTCCTCCAGCACCTGGCCTCCACCGTTCCCGACCTTCCGGTGCCACGACTGGTCCCGACGCGCGACGGGAAGTGCCTTGCCTGCGTCGTCCACGAGGGCCGCACGCACGTGGTCCGCGTGATGAGCTGGATGGAGGGCCGGGTCCTGGCGGATCTCGACGACCACCCCGCGGCGCTTCTGCGTCAGCTGGGAGAGGCCGCTGGGCGGCTGAGCCTCGGACTCTCCAGCATGGAGCCACCGGTGGGCCTGGAACCGCACGACTGGGACATGTGCCGGGCCGCTGAGATCGTCGAGGCGTCGCTGCACGCTGTACAGGACGCGGACCGGCGGGAGTCGGTGCGCACGATCATGGGCTGGTACGACGATCTCCTGCCGGCGTTGGACCGACTGCCGCGGAGCGTCGTACATCAGGATCTCAATGACGCCAACGTTCTGGCCGACGCTGACGAGGACGGGGTGCTGCGGATCTCGGGCATCGTCGACCTGGGCGACTCGCTCTACAGTGTGCGCGCGGCAGAGGCGGCGATCGCGGCGGGCTACGCCATGGTCCGCAAGGCCGACCCGCTCGCTGCGGCGGCCGAAGTCGTGGCCGGCTTCCACTCGGTGCTTCCCCTCACGGCTGAGGAACTGGCGGCTGTCTATCCGTTGGCGGCCGCCCGGCTGTGCATGAACGCCGTGACGTGGACGCGCCGGGTCGCCGAGAGCGGCACGCCGTACGGGCGGACCCGCGTGCAACACACCTGGCCGGCGATCGCGCAGGTGGCCGAGGCCTGCCCCGACGTCGCCGAGGCGACGTTCCGGGTCGCGTGCGGGCTCCCCCGGACGCCGGAGCAACGGGGTTTGGAAGAGGTCTTGGCAGAGGCGGCCCGAGACGGTGCCCCGCACACACCGGCCCCGCAACTGCTCGACCTGCGACCGGCAAGTGATCTCTACGACGAAGTCGACTGGCACGAAGCGAGGGCGGTGCGCGCGAGCATCGACGACGTCCTCGATGGACGGCGGCGGCGGGGCTACGTGCCCCACCTCAGCGCATCGCTGCTCCTGGGGGGCCGGCGCCGCCCAGGAGCCGACGAGCCCGCGACGGTTCAGGTCGGCGGCTTGCTGCTTGTGGCAGACGCCGAGGAGGTTGCCAGCCCGCTGTCCGGCGTCGTCGAGGCCCGCGGTGGCGCCGGTATGCCGTTGGTCCTGCGACATGCGGTCGAGGGGCTGGAGTTCTGGACGTGCTGGTGGGGACTCGACGACACGCCGCCCGTTGCGGTCAGAGTCCCGGCCGGGGCGCCGTTGGGACGCGCCGGCGCGAGCGATGAGACGGACCCGCTCGGGCCCTGCGTCCAGGTGCAGGTCCACCGCACCGCACGGATGGCCACGTGGCCGCCGCCTCGTGCCGTGCGGCCCTCCGCACGGCAGGTGTGGAGCCACCTGTCACCCGACCCCGCCCGGCTCTTCGGGTTCGCCGAGGCCCCTGCCGAGGTCCCCACCATCGACGACGTCGTCTCAGTGCGCCGTCACCACATCGCTCGCTCCCAGCGCAACTACTACCGCAACCCGATGAACCTTGTGCGTGGGCGGGGCGTGTGGTTCCACGACGAGGACGGCCTGGCCTATCTGGACTCGCTGAACAACGTCACCCACGTCGGCCATGCCGAGCCACGGGTGACGGCCGCCGCCACCCGACAGCTGCGCAAGCTCAACACCAACAGCCGTTTTGTCTACCCGCAGATCGCCAGTTACGTGCAGAAGCTGGTAGCCACGCTGCCCGACCCCCTCGAGGTCGTCTTCCTCGTGTGCACGGGCAGCGAGGCAAACGACCTGGCGCTGCGGATCGCCCGTCAGGTGACAGGACGTCAGCACATCGTCAACATCGACGGCGCGTACCACGGAAACACCGGCGTGGTGACCGGGATCAGCCCGAACCGTTACAAGGGCCCCGGCGGCGCCGGTGCACCAGCGACCACCCACGAGGTCGTCATCCCGGACCGCTACCGCAGCACCTACGGGTACGACGACGCGGACGCCGGAGTCAAGTACGCGCGCGACGCCGCGGCTGTCATCAAGCGGATCGCGGCCGACGGCCGACCCCCAGCCGCCTTCATCACCGAGTCCCTGATGGGATCGGGTGGGAACATCGTGTTCCCCGACGGCTACCTCGATGGCGTGTTCACTGCTGCCAGGCGGGCGGGCGCCCTGTGCATCTCCGACGAGGTCCAGGTCGGCGTCGGACGACTCGGGCCCTGGTGGGGTTTCGAGCTCCAGGGGGTGGTCCCGGACATCGTCACGATGGGCAAGCCGCTCGGGAACGGGCATCCCCTCGCGGCGCTGGTCACGACTCGGGAGATCGCCGACGCGTTCGACACGGGCATGAAGTACTTCAACACCTTCGGCGGCAACCCGGTCTCCTGCGCGATCGGCGAGGCCGTGCTCGACATCGTCGAGCAGGATGGGCTGAGGGAGAACGCCGTGAGCGTGGGCGGGTACTTCGCCCAGTCGCTGCGCGAGCTCCAGCAGCGCCAACCGCTCATCGGTGACGTGCGGGCAGAAGGGCTCTACCTCGGCGTCGAACTGGTCCGTAACCGCACCACCAAAATGCCGGCCACTGAGCAGGCCTTCATGGTCACCGAGCTCATGAAGGAGCGAGGCGTCATCGTCTTCCCCAATGGCGTGCACGACAACGTACTGAAGATCAAACCGCCTATGACCTTCCGCCGCGAGCACGTGGATCTCTACGTCGACGCGCTGGACGAGGTCCTGTCCCTGCCCGAGCTGCGCTCGGCCGTTCAGTCCTGAGACGGGCAACCGTCCACTGAGGCAATGGACGAGAGTGGCCCCCGAGAACGCGAGAAGTGCTTCTGACGCGTAAATAGATGCAGGTCAGGGTGGGCGTGGGCAGGGCTGGGCTGGGTGCCCGGTGGCCGTGGGGTCGCCGGGTGTCCGGAGCTGCCGGTCAG
>NZ_BAAASJ010000012.1:0-27745 GCF_039532825.1 Streptomyces vastus | reverse complement strand
TGCGATGTGCCGGTTTGGTGTCAGTGGGTGGGTGTCAGTGACGGCGTGTCAGGTCAGGTTGTTTGCGCTGCTGGTGGGGTGTTGAGCATGGGGGAGTCACTGGCGTAGGGCGGTGTCGGGTGCCGTTGTGGCTGTCATGGGGCGGTACACCCCACTCCGCTCCGCTGTCATGGGAACGGCACTTCTGATCCTTCGGTGGCTGCGCGGCGCCACGGTGGTCGGTGTCGGTTTTGCGCGGGCGGAAGGGTGCGGGGTGGGGGAGCCGTGCGTGTGGGGTGAGGTGACGGCGGGGCTGAGGGTGTCCAGGCCGGTGCTGGTTGCGCGGCTGCTGGAGTTGGATGCGGCCGGGGCGTTGACGACGGCCCACGTGCGTGCGGGCGCCCGGGTCGGCGGGGTGAGTGTGCGGACGGTGTGGCGCTGGCTGGATGTGGCGCGGACGGAGGGCCGTGTGGAGCCCAGGCCCCGGGCCCGGCTGGAGCTGTCCGACCAGGCGTGGGAGGTGCTGGCGCAGGCGGGCGGGAACGTGTCGGTGCTGCATCGGCATCTGAAGGAGGCCGGGGGAGAGGTGCCCTCGCTGGCGTCGTTGCACCGGGCGGTGCGCCGGGACCTTCAGGCCGGCAGAGTCCTGCCGGACCGCGCGGTGGTGCGGCGGGAGCGGGAGGAGCAGCAAACGCGGCAGGCGCTGGCTGATCTCGCCCTGGCCGGGGCGCGAGAGGACGGCGCAGCGAAGAAGGAGGCTGCGCGCCGGCCGCCGCACCCCGCGCCGGCGGCGTCCGCGGTCCTGCCGTCGGGGGAGGGCGGTGCGGTGACGGGTGTGGCGTTGCCGGCGGGAGCGCAGTTGGTGCGGACGTCGTCGGTGCGGGCGGTGGCCGAGGCGATCGGGCAGGCGATGGCAGCGGAGGGCGCGGTGTGTGTGTTCGGCGACCCGGGCCGGGGCAAGACCGCGGCCGTGCGGATGGCGCTCAGTGAGGTGCCCGCGGGCTGGAAGGTGACGTGGGTGCCGGTGCCGGTTCGCCCGTCGGTGGCCGGCATGCGGCGGGCGGTGTTCGATGCACTGGCGCTGCCGGGCCGCTTCCCGCACACGTCGGCGCTGGCCGACGCCGCGGTCGCGGGGGCTCTGGGCGAGGCGCGGGTGCTGGTGGTCGATGAGGCGCAGCGCCTGCCTGCGCCGTGCCTGGAGTACCTGCAGAGCCTGTGGGACCACCCCGGCACGCGGATCACGCTGGTGCTGTGCGGGGCGGGCAGCGAGCGGGCGCTGTCCCGGCTGCCGCAGTTGGAATCAAGGGTCGGTGCGTGGCAGGAGGTTCCGCGCCTGGCCGCAGCGGAAGTGGCGGCCGTGGTGACTGGCTTCCATCCGCTGTGGCGCACCGTCCCGGCACCGGATCTGACGTGGATCGACCAGTCGTGCGCGCACGGCACGTTCCGCACGTGGGCCGCGTTAACTGCGCACCTGCAGAACGCGCTGCTCACCACCGCTGACGCGGCTGTTGACCGGGCTTTGCTGGGGCGGCTGTTGAGGAGGGTCGCGCCGCCGCTGTGAACCAAGCGCTCTGCAAGAGACGGGAGGGCGATCGCATGCGCCCGGCGCCCGGCACGCACACGACGTCCCACCGCGCGAGGGGGAGCTGACATGGAGGACGGCGACGCCGTCCGCGCAGGCGGCGGATTGCCCGCGGCATCAAGGACGGCACTGCGCGGCCCGGCGGTACGGCGGCTGCTCGCACTGCGGGCGGGGGGAAAGCTGACAGCAGGCCATGTACGGGTGGCTGCGGACGCGCTGGGGGTTTCGGAGCGTGTGATTCCGAGGTTCGTAGTTGGTGTGGTGTGGGTGGCCTGAGCTGTGGTGTTGAGACTTGCTTGAGAAGGGAACGGGCGCTTGCGGGATGCTCCGGCGGTGGTGACGAGGCTTCTGATCTGCGGTTGTTGGGGGTCTGTTGATAAGGATGGTGTGGTGTTGGTGATGGTTTCTAGTACCTAATGGACCGGTGCGTGTTCGTGCTGGTCAGGGGCTTGCTGTGTGGTCGGGATGGACGGTCGCTGGCGGGTGGGGCGCCGGAGAGCAGGTCGGTCAGCGGCCGCGAGGACGGGACGGGGACGTCGTGCACGAAGCGGAACGACCTTAGGCCCCTGGGTACTGATTCGGTTCTCGACGCCGGTGGGGTCGATGCCGTCCAGCCGGAATCGGGTGGTGGGCCTCGCAGATCCAGTTCAGTGGTCGGCACGGGGCGCCGAGGCGGCGGTGAGGAAGGCGAGCGCGGTCTCGGTCACGGCCAGCGTGTGAGCGGTCTGCAGGCGTACGGCGGTCGGATTGGACACCGCCGGTGAAGGGCCAGCGTTCGCGTATCTCGGGTCACTCGGCAACGAGTTGCACGCTGTACTGAACTGAGTGGGAAGCCATTACCCGGATGCGTCCGGCCTGCAGCAGGTTGATGCGGTCGAACAATCCTTCCTCACGCAGCCGGGCCAGTCGCCGGCGGGTCTGCTCGATGCGCACCTCCGAGTCGATCATCCAGTGCAACTGCTCCGGGCCGGCCATCCGGTACTGCCTCAACCCTGGGTGGCTGTGGAACGATCAGGGTGTAGTCCGGCGTGTCCTTGGGACGGTCAGCTCTGCAGTCGGGGCGCTGGCCTGGGCCGGCCGATAGGGGGTGGCACCGGTGCCACAGGCGCAGCACCGTGAGGTTCCTCTGGAGCGGTTGTCCGGGCAACGCCCCGGCCCGGCCGACCTTGATAGGCAGCAGCGGATTCTGAGGCGTTTGCGCCGGTTCGGTCCCGGGCCCGCGGGCTGGTACGCCGATATCTGCACCCTGCTGGATGAGGATCTGCCGCTGCGTTCGACCGGGATGCTGGTCTCGCACCTGTTCCGGGAACTGGAGAGCGCCCTCCGCGAGGTCCTCCTGCCCGATGCCATCCGGAACGATCCGACCGCGGGCGCGGGGCAGCGGCATGTGTTCGAAGTACAAGGTGTTCTGGACTGGCTGGGTATCCCAGCTGACAACCCCGCGGCCATCGTCTGGCTGGCAGAAGCGAGGAAACTGCACACCTACGCGCACCGGGTCCGTATGGAACAGACGCCGATGGACGCAGCGGTCCGTGTTCGCCTGGCCGAACTGGAGGACATGCTCGATGTGGTGCTCGACCGCTTCGAGACCCGCTACGTCACCGTGCTGCAGCGTCTGGAGACCCTGGCTGCCGTCCGCGAGCCGGGCAAGGCCCATGTGAAGCTGCTCCTGAATGCCTTCCCCCAGGACTACTTGACCCAGGAACGCTTTTTCGGACTGCTGGACGCCCCCCGGTGGCTGCCGCACCTGCGCGAGTACGGATTCTTCAGTACGCCGCCGGCACCGGAAACTGACGATGAAGCGCGCACGGTGGTCTTTCCCGCCTGGCCGGCCTCAACGTATCTGGTGCGGATGACCAGCGTTGCCCCAGCAGGCGTGGCAGCAATCGCCGAGCAGATCCCCTCGACGGATAACCCGCGGGTCAACCTCGATCTTGCGGAGGTGGCACTCCTGCTGCCCCCCGCGGACGCGGCGCGTCTGGTGCCGCGGGCGGTGGAAGCGATCCGTGGCCCCTACCTGATCGCCCCGGACCACTACGCCCAACTCGCCGTCCACTGCGCCCAGGGCGGCCACACCGAGCAGGCCCTGGCGGTGATGGCCGCGCTCCTGCAGGCCGCTCAGCACGGTGGCCGGATCGACGACTACGATCTCCAGGAGATTCTGCGCTCGCACAACACCACCTTGGCCCGTCACCTGGGGGCGGCTTGGTTGGAGGCGCTGACCGACAGCCTGGCAAGCACGCTCCTTGCCACCGGAATGAACCCTGACCGCGCTGGCGGGGAGGACCTGTCCGGCGTGTGGTACCCGGAGCTGGACCCGGGCCACGGGGGGATGCGCTCTGATGACCGTGCCCTGTTCACCGAGGCGGTCCGCGACACGGCCGACCATCTTGCGGCCACGGACATCCGCCGGGTCCTGTCCATCTTGGAGTCCCAGCCGTGGCTGGTCTTCCGCAGGCTCCGCCTGCATATTCTCCAGCGTCACGGTGCCAACGCCCCGGACGTGGTGGAGAGCATTCTGACGGATCTTGACCAGATTGCTGCCGCCCGGTCGCAGCGTGAGTGGGCACTCTTGGCGCGCGCCTGCGCCGGCTCGCTGGGCCCGGCTGCGCTCGAAGGGGTACTGGCCGTCATCGACGCCGGGCCGGACACCGAACGGTTCGTGCAGCGGTTCCGCCGCACTTCCGGTGGTGCGGAACCGCCGGAGCAGTACGTCGAGCAGTGGGCGGGCGCCTGGCAGCGAGACCGCTATGCCGCACTGGCCGATGTCCTGCCCGAGCAGCAGCTGCGGCGCTACCGAGAGTTGTGCGACAGCCTCGGTCCGGCACCGTCATTGGACACGATTCCCCAGCCCCTGGCTTGGGCGGCGGCCGACGAGGAGGGTTCGCCGGAGAACCTGGCTGCGATGACTGCCACCGGCCTGATCAGCCACGCCCGGCAGTTCCAGCCCACACCGACCCGGTTCGGCACGAACGCCGAGGCCTTCCGCAGTCAGCTGCAAGCCGCCGTGACCAGCCAGGCCCTCATCTACCAGGAGGACGCCCCGCAGTTCGCCGAGTTGGACGATGATCACCTCGCCGCCGTCCTCGACGGATTCCGTACGGCTATTCAGGCCGGCCAGCAACTCAGCTGGGCCACCATCCTCCCGCTCGTACAGTCGGCTACCAGCCGTCCTCATACCTCCGACACCGGCACCCTGCACCTGGCCGTCGCCCGGTTTGTGCTGGCGGGACTGGCGCTGCAGAACACCCAGCAGATCCCCACCCTGCTCGGCGACGCACTGTGGAACGTACTCGAGTCGGTCTGGAGCGCCGCCAGGTCACCACAAGACGACCTTGACGACGACCAGCAGTCTGTTTGGGACGAGAGTTTGGAAACAGCCTTGCGAGCCGCCGTCGCGTGGGCACTGTGGCGTCGCGAACACGGCGCTGCTTTCCAGGTGCTGTTCACCGCCTTGGACACCCTGCTGCTGGACGCGGCTGGCACGCCCGCTGCCCCGGGCGCCAGCTCCATCGGTCGGACCGTCGGATCCTTGATCACCCGACTCGATGCTCTCGACCCGGCCTGGATGCGACGCCGAATCGAGGTCCTGTTCAACCTCGACACCGCACTGGGCCGTGCCAGCTGGATGGCCCACCTGAGCACCTCATCGCTCACCGAGTCCGTCGTGAGCCTCCTCATGGATGTCTACCGCACCGCAGCACGCACACCCGCAGTGGACGGTCAGGATCACCGGGACTTGCACCGGCGGCTAGGTGATCACCTCATGGCCATCTATCTGGCAGGTCTGCTCGGACTGGACGACGAGAGCACCATGGCTGACTACCTGTACTCTTCACCCGTGGCTGCTGTTCAGCTCGCTTCGTTCTTGAGCGAGGTCGTCCATGACCGCGATCTGCCACCGGATACCCGCGACCGCATCATGCAGTGGTGGACTTGGCGCCTGACCGCTCGGGACGACAGCGCGCATGGACCTGCACCGCAACCCGACGAGATCCACGCCCTGATCGGCCCGCTGGCCCGCAATGACGCCTTCCCGGTCACCTGGCGCCTGCAACAGCTGAGCGTTGCCCTCGAGACGACCGGAAGCCTCGGCCGTGACCGGCGCGTCTACTCTTTCCTGGCCGAAGCGGCCACCGGCTACCTGGGACCAGTCCTGGACCTGGTGCACGGATGGGTCGCCACGCTGGACATGTACGACTACGCCCCACGGATCAGGGAGAGCGACATCCGCGCCGTTCTGCTGGCCGGACTTGCCTCTCCTGAACACCAGGAACTGGCCCGCGACATCATCAACCGAGCCACCTATCGCGGGCACTACCAATTCGCACCCCTGCTCACGGACACCGATGACCAGCCTGGCCCGTCCTGAACCAACCCACCAGCAGAGCGGTCGGCAGAGCGGCCCCTGCCGTGCCGAGGGCTTCCGGCATCTAAAGGACCGGTGCGAGTTGTGCTGGTCAGCGGCTTGGTGCCGGGTCGGGTCTGCCGGTCCAGTACAGGGCGGTGTCGATGTCGCGGGCTGTCCAGCCGTCGGCGCGTGCTGCGCCGCGCTTGAGGAGGTTGTCGAGGAGGTGGAGGTAGCGGCCGTAGCGTCCCGGTGTGGGGGTGAGGGTGAGGCCGAGGGTGTCGAGGGCGTGCTGGACGCGGCGGTCGTAGACGGCCATCCGCGTGGGGGCCGCTGCGGTGAGGACGGCTGAGGCGAGGGCGTCGCCGGTGCGGAAGCCGGGCAGTTCCCAGAGGATGCCGCGTCCGGTGCGGGCGGCTTCGCCGCGGGTGAGGGCGGTGTCGCGGACGGCGGTGACGGCCCGCTCGGTGACGGCTCGCACGTGCGCGTCGGGCAGGGACATGAGGGCTGTCACCCAACGGGTTTGTGCGGAGAGCCGTTTCCATACGACGAGGGCTGCGATGTCCGTCTTGCCGAGGCTGCCGGTGTGTTCGGTTCGCTGTGCGACCTCGTGGAAGATCTCGTCGTAGTGGTGTGAGACGTCGGCCAGGTAGTCGGCACGGGCGG
Organism: Streptomyces vastus; assembly: GCF_039532825.1. Classification (NCBI taxonomy): domain Bacteria; kingdom Bacillati; phylum Actinomycetota; class Actinomycetes; order Kitasatosporales; family Streptomycetaceae; genus Streptomyces; species Streptomyces vastus. Next base: position 21,170 of record NZ_BAAASJ010000012.1, on the reverse strand, counting down.
GGATCAGAACGTCCCACGCCCGGCCGCAGAGGGCAGTGAACTCCTCGTCAGCCGGTGTATCCGTGGTCTTCTTCATGTCCGCATCATGCCGTTTGGGCCGGTCGGCGGGTGCGGGGGCGCCTTGCTTCTTCGGCGAGGTGGTCGAGCTGGATGGCTTCCAGCGATTTCTTGGTGATGCGTTCGGTGCCGTCGCAGATGGCGGTGATGGCTGCTTGGCGGACGAGGCGGGCGAGGCTTCCGATGCGGCCGGCGGTGCGCTGGTGGAGGTAGGACGCGTGGCGGCGGAGCGTGCCGGATGTGTGCTGCTGGAGGTCGAGGGCGGCTTCCATGTCGGTGATGAGGTCGGGGAAGGGCCGGCGGGTGCCGTGTCGGGCGGGGAGGGGGCCGCAGGTGATGAGGCTGGCGCGGCCGGCGAGTTGGGCGCCGCGGACCCCGGCGAACAGGGGGGTGGCGGCGACGTCGATGCCGGTGTAGACGAAGGTCGCTTTGATGCGTTCGGTGAGGTCTTTCAGCAGGTCGGCGGCTTCGGCACCGGTGGTCGTGCGGGGGTTGAGGCGGTGGATTTCGTCGATGAGGACCAGGCGGACGCCGGCTTGGGTGTAGGTGTGGCAGACGGCGCTGGTGATCTGGGCCTGGGTCATGCGGGTGGTGACGGGGATGCCGAGGTAGCGGGCGAATTCGGTGGCGAGGGTCTTGGCGGTGGCGCCGGGTGGCACCAGCAGGTACGCGACCGGCACTTGGTGGTGGGCGCGGCTGTGCGGGGCCGGGTTCTTGCGGGTGTGGGCGAGGTGGTAGGTGCGCCCGACTTCGAGGAGGGCGGTCGTTTTCCCGGCCGCGGCGGGGCCGGTGACGATCAGTGAGGGCCGGGCGGTGGTCTGCTGGTGGCGGCCGAGCAGCATCAGGGTGCGCACCTGCCGGGCGAGGGTGTCGATGGCGGAGGTGCGGACGGTGACGAATGCGGAGTGGTAGGCGAGGCGTTCTTCCGGGCTGCGGGGTGGTGTGCCGGGCTTGGGCGGGGTGGGTGGTGGGGTGGTGGCGAAGTGTTGCCAGCCCTGCCAGGTGGTGATCGGCCACTGAGGCTCGGCCTCGTGCGCCTCCGGCCACTGGGCGTCTACTTCGGTTCGAGCGGGTCGGCTTGCCGGGCTGGGGGAGTGGCTGGCGGTGGTGGTTCGCGGGTGGGTGGTCACCAGTTGAGGGCTTCCTGGGCGGGGTCGTAGAGGCCGAGTCCGGTGTACGGGGCGTGGGCGTTGTCGTCGCCGGGTTCCTCGTCGGCCTGTTCCTGGTCGTCGGGCAGGTCATCGAGGTCGTCGAGGCTGTCGGCGTCCCAGCCGTCGGCCTGTGGGTGCGGGGCGGGGGGAGTGCGGGTGTCGGCCGCGGTCGGGGGTGTTTTCAGCGGTGCGGTGCGGGTGATCAGGCGTTGCTCGTCTGCGGTGGCGGTGCCGGTGTGGGCGCGGCGCATGAGCTGGTCGAGGGCGTCGGCGAGGTCGGCTTCGTGGGTGTCGCGGTCGCCGTGGCGGGTGGTGATGGTTTTGATGTGCTGCCAGGTGGCGGTGTTGAAGGGCTGGTGGATGTGGTCGCGGTGGATCCACGGGATCTCCGTGAGGGGTCCGTCGGGCAGGCGGACCCAGACCTGGCGGGCATCGTGGGGGTTGGTGTGGACTTCCCATTTGCCGCCGCGTGCAGTGATGCAGGAGGGCTGGCCGCGGTAGGGGGCGAGCAGGTCGTGGTCGTAGGTGCGGTGGTCGATGCGGATGCCGCGTTCGGTGATGGCCTGCCAGCGCACCGGCAACAGCTCGAGGTAGTCGTTGCCGTTCAGGGGGAGGGACACGTAGCCGGCCACCGCGACCAGGGCGGCCCACATCTGGTTCGGTGTCAGCGCCTTCTTGGGCAGGGTGGGGTGGCGCAGGCCTTCGTGGGGGCGGTGGTGGTAGTGGATCAGCCATTCATCGAGCAGGTCCTGCAGTTGGGTGACGCTGAAGCAGGCTTCGGTTTCGGCGGCCGGTCCGCGGCGGGTGACGTCGGAGCCGGTGTAGCCGGGCAGGTGCTGGCACAGCAGGGCGTTGATGGTGCCGAAGGTGCGCTCCACGATGCCTTTGGCGGCGGGGGCGTGGGGCGGGGTGGGCTGGACGCTGATGCCGAGGGTTTCGCAGGCGGCGGTGAACGCCGTGGACAGGTAGACCTTGCCCCGGTCGACGACGATCGTCTCGGGCACCACGACCGGCCGGGCCGCCGCGCCCTCGAGCCGTTCGTCCAGGTTCATCAGCCGTTTCAGCTGGGGGAGCTGGGTGTGGGCGAGGCGCAGTGCGTCGGGCCAGGTGGGGCGGGCCGGGTGGGGTACGGCCATCTCGGCCAGCAGCAGGGCCGCGTCGACGGCTTTGGTGCCGGCCGGGCGCAGGACGGCGGCGAGGATGGCGCGGGTGGCGACGTCGACGGCGATGGTGAGTTCGGGCCGGCCGGTGGTGCCGTTGTCGAAGACGGCGAGGACGTCGAGGCGGGTGGTATCGACCTGCACCTGTTCGCCCGGGCGCAGTGCCACGGTCGGGGTGAATGACCGCCCGCGGGCTGTGGAGGGGAGAGTGCGGGCGGGGCGGTGGGGGTGCTCGGCGGGGTCGGCGAGCTGGTGGACGAGCCGATAGAAGGTGGCCTGGGCGGGCGTGGGCACGGTGCCGCGGCCGTGCCGGTCGGTAAGGATCTGCGTGACCAGGGGCTTCAGGCCCGTGATGGTGCCCTTGGAACGGCCGCGCTGGCGGCGCAGCGCTTCCTCGATCGCGGCGATGACGCGTTCGTCGGTGCGCCCGGTGGGGCTGGGGCGGCGGGTGGTGCGGTGGTCGACCAGGCCCCACAGCCCCTGTTTGCGGTAGGCCAGGCGCATGCGCTGCACGGTGGTGCGTGAGACAGGCCCGAAGCCGATGGCGGTCAGCTCCGCGGCCTTGGCCTGTTCACGCTGGGCCAACGTGAACTGGTCGGGGTCGTACTGCGGCCGCGGCGTTCCGCCGGCGCCGGGCCCGTCGGGCGGCAGGCCGGACTCCACCTCACGGATGTGCCGTTGCCAGGCCAGCGCCTTCTGCTGCGCTTCCTTGGGCGCGGTTTCGAACAGCCCCCACTGCGTTACCGCTTGGGGCATCTCGGCGCCCACGATGGTGAAGGACGGGTCGGCGAACAGATGCCCGGCCACAACGGTCTCGTCTTCTCCGGTCTCACCGGCTAGGTGAATCTGCTGCCCCGCCAGGGCGACCACCTGCCAGGTGCGGTCACGGAAGCGGACATGCGCGCCGACCTCGAGCACCGGCCTCCCACCGCGCCGCCCGCTCACCGCCCACCTCCGTGACCGTCGCCTGCGGCCTCGTGTGCCGCGTCCTGAGGAGCCTGCTGCAAGCCGCCGGCACAGGAAGCGCCGCCTGGGGCATCGCCGTCGGCGTTGTTGTGACGGCCTGTCCTGTCGCCGACGTCGGGGAGGGTGCGTGGCCCGACCAGGATCCGCTCGTGCAGCGGGGTCTGAAGGGGCGTGGAGAGGTGTCCGTGCCACATGGCGTGGAAGACGGCGGGCAGGATTTCGATCGGGTCGCCGACCGCTTCGGCACCCTCGATCAGCGGCCGTGGCCGCGTGAACGCCTGCTGTACGGCGGCCGCGAGGTGGAGGCGGCCGGCGTTGCGGGGGTGGCGGTAGCCGGCCAACCACTTCAGGTTCGCCGCCAGCACCTCATCCAGCGGCGCAAGACGCCGGTAGGTCCAGCCGATGAGCGCACACGCCTCGGCCATCACCTCAGCGGCCTTCAGGGCGCGTTCGCCGCCGGCTTCGGGGTGGCTGGGGCAGTCGGCCAGTAGCGCGGTGCCGTCGGTGTAGCGGGCGAACAGCTGCGGCACCCAGGACCGCACCTGCCCGCGAGGGTTGCGCCACAGCAGCCGCACCGGCCGCCCGGACAGGCCGACAACGCGCGGGTCGCGGTCCAGGACCATCAGCTGGGTGCGCATCGCGTTCGATCCCGCGGAAACATGCCGCCCGGTCGTGGCCGACCACCACAGGCCCGGCCCCCACCGCCGCCCCGGGATCACCGGGAACGCGGACACCGGAGGCAGGTCCTCGAACGCCACTGCCAGGGCCGCATCCACCCACCGCTGCTGGACCACCTTCCCGATTGGGTCGAGGAAGACCGCCTCGAATCCGGCGCCGCGATCCGCGGCCACCCGCCTTGCCCGGCCCTGCGGCCCGGCTGTACCTGCGTTGATCACCTGCTCCAGCCAAGCCGTACCCGCTGGCAGGGACCGCCGTTTCCGGGATTCCGGCCACAAACGGGTACCGCATCAGCTAACGGTTGACGAAGCCCTCGGGCGTCCTGTCCCCGTCAGCCGCCGTCGTCCTGCTGGCCGGACGTCAGCACCTCCCTCAGGGCGTCGGCGGACATTCCCGCCCACTGGGCGACTTCGTCCAGGGGCACTCCGGCGTTCGCCGCCGCCAGGGCGGTCCGCTTCCAGGCGTTCTCGATCAGGCCGGCACTGCGGCCGAGGGTGCGCAGAAGCTGCCGGGCGACAACGGCGGTCGGCCCGGTCTGTGTCCCGCGCAACTGCAGCAGTTGTTCCTCGGCGTTCTCGATCGCGCTGGTGATCAGCGCCCGCTGCTCGGCAGGCACCGTCGCGCGCCACATCCTCCCCGACCCGGGCGCCTTCTTCTCCTTGCCCAGCACGCGCAGTTGGCCGGCCATGGTGGAGGGCTGGTGTTCCTGGCGCAGCCACCAGGGATCGTTGCCGTATCCGGGCGGGCCGCCGGCGCCGCGCCGCAGGCGGATGACGCTGCCCATCCAGGAGGTCAGCGGTCCGCCGTAGTCGGTCGCGGCCACAGGTCCCAGCCAGGGCCGGCCCACCCGCTCGCCCAGCCGGCGGCAGAACGCCCCGTCGGCGGGCAGCGGCCGCGGCCGTCCGGCGCCGCTGTCGCGCCACGCCAGCTCGGCCATGGCCGGGTCCAGCAGCGCGTCAGCCACGGCCACCACCTCGGGGAAGACGACCGCGTCCCGTCCCACGATCCGCCACCGCTCCAGATCCGCTCCGGCGTTGCCGCCCGCGACCTGGTGCAGCCGCCGCGGCCACACCTTCTCGCGCTCCCACTGCAGCGCCTGCTCCCACCACCGCGCCACCACCGCATGCGCCAGAGCGAACACCCGCTCCGGCTCCGCACCGGCCCGCACGGCCCGGCGTCCCACACCGGCCCACCGCCGCTGCGCCGCGACCACCTCCGGCACGCCACGTAAGTCCAGGTGCTCCAGCGGTTGGTCGGCGTCCGCGTCCAGCTGCCACCGCCCGTGCCGGGCGCACACCCGCTCCCACCCCGGCGCGTACCGCACCACCCGCACGACCGTCCCCGTGCGCCGGGCTGCGCACAGGCGGCAGTCGAACGCCACCGGACCGACCACCGCGCCGCCGATCCGCCACGCTGCCGCCGGCCCCGTCGCATCCTTTGCGGCGGGCAGCTTGGCATCTTCTTGTCCCCAGGACGGCAGCGCCCGCGCCAGGATGTCGGGCCCGACACCGCACAGATTGGCCAGAAGCTGGCGACCCGCCGCATTCAGCAGCACCTCGGCATCGGCCCGCGGGCCGCCGCTGTCGTACGTGGGCGGATAGTTCCGCCACTGCCAGCACGACCGCAGATCCTTGGCGTGCAGCCCGTAGCGGTGCGCGAGACGGCCCATCAGCGACGACGTCGTCTCCCCGCTGAAGGGAGCGATGCGGAACACCCCGACGCGGTGGGGATCGCCCTGGTAGGTCTGCCCGGGAGAGTGGACCACTTCGACCTCAGCCTTCTCACGACGATGCGTCCTGCATGACAACTGCGTCGGACACCGCCGCGCAAGTCACGCCGGGCGAGCACCAGACGTCCCCGCTGCGGCCGAGCCCTCCTTCCTCTTGTCAATTCACCCTGTATGACCCAATATTACGTATTCCAGGGCTAAGAAATTGGCTATATTCAAGGATAATTTTTGCTAGTGTGCGGGTTGGAGGTGGCGTATGCCGGACCGGCCAAGTCAGGATGAGCTGTTCGCGGCTGTGGACGAACTGCTGGCAGGCGAGCCGGAGTTGCCGCCGCCGGGAGAGCGGGCCCGGCTGCGTGAAGCGGCCGGCGTCACGCAGGCCCGGCTGGCCCAGGTGCTGCGGACCACGACGCAGACGGTAAAGAACTGGGAGAGCGGCCGGTCCGAGCCGCGTCCGCCACGCCGTGAGGCGTATCTGCGGCTGCTGGAAGGCTGGGTGGCGAAGCACCCGGCCGATCCGGCCCCCGAGCCCGTGCCGGAGACCTTCACCGGGCCCGCACCCGCACCCAAGCGGCCCGCGCCCGTCGACGAGGCTGCTGACGGTGCGGCGCCTGTGCCCGCGAGCTCCCCGCGCCCCCACCGGCCTGCTTCCGCTGCATCCCGTCCGGCCAGCGCCTTGAGGCCGGCGCCGACGTCACGGCGTCCGTCGCGGGCCAAGGCGGCCGCGCCCACAGTCGACTCCCGTTTCCCGAACGGGCCTCTGGCCGTGTTGGACGGGGACGGCACCGCGTACTGCCTCGGCGGCGTACTGCTGGAGTGCCCGGCCACCACGCTGGCGCAACTGGTGGACTGGGCGCTGCAGGAGTCGGGGACCGGTGCGGCCCGGCTGCACCGGAACGGCAAGGACTCCGACCCGCTGATTGTCCTCACCGAATCGGCGGCCGCCCGGTTCGGTCTGCCCGAACAGCTGGAGGACCGGCGGGGCCTGCGCCTGGCGGAGGACCACCCGGTCGTCAGGCAACTGGCCAAGGCGAAGTGGAAGCTGACTCAGCGTGGGTTCGGCCCGTGGCCGCGGATCTACCGGCCCGCGCAGGGCGGCCAGCGGCAGTGCGTGCAACTGGCGATCCTGCCGTGGGACGCCCTGGACACCCGCGCCTGGGGCGACGCCGCCCAGCTGCACCCCGCCGATCTGGCCCGTGTCCTGGGTGTGTTCGCGTCCCGGGTGCTCACTCCGCGCGGCTCGACGGCTGTGACGGGCCTGGAGCTGATGACCGCACTGCGGCCGCCGACCCGCCCGGTCAAGGACGAGGCGACCGGTGAGTGGGTCTCCGGCCCGAACCCCGGCGCACTGACGAAGCCGGTGGACCCGGCGCCGCCGGAGGCCCCGCCCGAGCATCCAGTCGCGCAGGGCTGGGAACGCGGCTTCCTCGATGAGGAGGCCTACCAGTGGGTGCGCGACCCGCAGTTGCTCACCGATGAGGAGTGCCTGCTGCCCTGGGCGGTGGGTATCGACATCAACACCGCCTTCCTCGCGGCCGCAGCGCGCCTCACCGTCGGCCTGTCGGAACCCGTGCACCACGCCGCGCCCGTGTTCGACAAGAAGGTCCCCGGCACGTGGCTGGTGGACCTCTCCCACATCGAGCTGGATCCGCGCCTGCCCAACCCCTTCACCCCCAGCGGACAGCGTCCCGAGAAGCCCGGCTGGTACACCACCCCGACCCTCGCCTACGCCGAGGAACTCGGCTACGAGGTCCGTCCGATCGAGGCGTACGTGCGGGAAAAGATGGGTGCATACCTGGACCCGTGGCACGACCAGCTCAAGGACGCCTACCTCACCACCACCGCCGACATGAGCATCCCCGTCGACAAGGACGCCGACCCGGTGGCGTTCCTGGACGCGATGGCGCTGCACAAGACGTACGCGGCCGCCGACGAGACGCACCTCGAAGGCCTGCGCGCGGCGCTCGCCGAACTGCCCACAGGCCGCGCCGACATGAGCGACGAGGACCTGGCGGTCGCGGTCCGCCGGCACCGGCAGGGCGCCATGGTGCTGTCGGCGATCAAGTCGACCGTCAAGGGCGGCATCGGCAAGCTCCGCGAACGCCCCCAGGGCCGCCACTACAAGGACGGGGAGCGCTGGCCCGCCCTGGAACGCCCCACCTGGCGGCCCGACATCCGCGCCGCGGTCATCGCCAAGGCCCGGGTGAACATGCACCGCAAGATGGCCAAGCTCGCCACCCTGACCGCCCTGTACCCGCTGGCGGTGCTCTCGGACTGCGTCGTCTACGCCAGTCGCGGACCCTCCCCGCTGCACTTTCTGCCCTCCAACGGCGACGGCACCCCGGTGTATGGCACCTTCCGGCTCGGCGCAAACCCAGGATTCTGCAAGCTGGAGGGTATCCAGGAGATGGCCTGGGCGGTCGATCTGATCGAGCAGGGCTACAACCCCGCCCGCCACATCAAGGGCGGCGACGCCGTCCTGGACGAAGGGGAGTAGCCCATGGTCCGCCGCATCCGCCCCACCAACGCCGACGCCGACGACGCCCTCATCAACGAGGCCGTCGACCGCGCCGGCGAGGAAGCCTTCACCCGCGAGCCACCCAAGACCCTCAAGGGCCGCATCAACTTCCTGCTGGGGAAGCTGAAGACGACCAAAGCCGTCGCCCAGGAACTCGGTGTCACCCAGCGCTCCGTGGAGCGCTACCGCACCGGCGAACGGAAGCACCCGCCCAAGACGGTCGCCGACCGGATCGAGGCGGCCGTGCGCGCCCGCTGGCAGCCGAAGGTCCGTGACCGGCGCCGCAAGCAGGCCGCCGCCGCAACCGGGATCACCGTGGAAGCCCGCGCCCGCTTCGGCTACACCGCACCCATCGGCACCACCGACGACGGCCGCCTGCGCCGTATCACCGTCCACCTGCCCGCCGAGTACGCCCAGCGTCTCTTCGACGCCCAGCAGGGCATCGGCGCCCAGAGCCCAAATGAGGTCATCGCCGAAGGTATCCAAGAGATGTACTTCAAGGACAACGGACGCCGCGCCGACCAGCTCGAAGTCGAATTCACCAACATCGACTACATCGACGTCGCCTTTTGAAAGCCGAGGGCGTCGCAGGCTTGATGAGCCGAAGTGAGCCGAAGCACGATAGTTGTCACATAGGCAGACTTGTTGTCACTGAGCCTGAACGACGACGGCTCCGCGACAGCGGCACTGGGTTCGGGCTCCTACAGCGGTGAGGCCATCGGAACGATCGGCATGATGTGCCGATGCCGGACCCTTCGGCTCAGAAGTGGCCGCCGAAGCTGCTCGGCCAAGTGGTGGCGTGCCGGGTCGACGTTCGGTCACCCGACGGCGACGGTTGCTTGGGCGGCCAGGGATCTGGGCGTCTCGCCCGCTTTGCGACGGTCCGGAAATGCTTGTGCTCGTACGGGTAAGGCTCCTCGGCGAGGATGGCGCGTAGCCTTGTGCCGTTCGGGTCTTCGCGGTCGTACCGCTCGAACTGCTCGGTGAGGAAGAGCAGCGGGAGCAGCTTCTGGTCGTCGTCTTCGGGCAGGTAGCCCGCGTCGACCACGGCCGCGACCGCCTCCGGCTCGAGCTCGATCGCGCGGGTCAGGATGGCCCTCCGCATACCCCAGCGTCTGATGTCCTCGAACTTAAAGGGATCGAGGTCGCGCAGGGACTTCCGTACGGCTGCGGCCACGTCGTCGGGCAGGTCCGTGTCCAGGATTGCCAGGATCCGGTCGATGATGACGTCCTCCCCGATCCTTGACCCGTCGATGGAGCACGTCAGCTGCAGGACCCGCCCGTTCGGATCGGCCTCGCGATAGGCCGCGAACTGCCGGGTGAGCAGCAGGAAGATGGGTGTCCAGGCGGGGCTGGCCGGCCGGTACCCGGCGTCGCGGGCCGCGGCAATCGCCTCGGCGTCACCGCGCATGGCCTGGTCACACATCGCCGTGACACCCTCTCGGGCAGACAGGTCACGCAGCGCGCGGCGGCACCGGTCGTGGACCTGTTCCGGCAGCCAGGTGGTGAGATACTCCAGCAGCCGCAGGGCCAGGGCGCCCTGGTCAAATGCCGGCAGCAGATCGGGCCGGTCCTTCAGAAGTGCGAGCAAAGACAGGTTGATGTCGCCGGGCTGGGCGGGCGGCCGAGGCAGGTTTGGGTTGGCGCAGACGATCTTCAAGAACGAATTCGGCTCGCCCTCAAGCCACAGGTTGCACCGGGTTTCATGGCCGGGCGGTGCCGCCCCGGTGTAGGTCATCGGGCCCAGATGCGCACGCGGCCGGAAGGCGGTTTCGAGGGCGTCCAGCAGGGCGGGCTGGTCGGTGACGGACAACAGGTCGGCTAACCGTTGGCGCAATACGGGATCGGGGAACTCTAGCGCGGCTTCGACTAGCCGCGGGGCCCATGGATGGCCCGTGTACTCGCCGTACGGCGGGTCGGCGGCGGTCTGCGGGAGACAGGCGGTCAGCCGGACCCGCGGCCGGTAGGGGGACGTGGGGTCGGCCTCGAGCAGGAACTCCAGCACCGGAACGACCCGCTCCGGCCGCTCGTGGTTGCCGAACCTGAAGTGCGCCGCTGACAGCAGGGACCATGCGCCGCGCCAGACCTCGTCGCGGTGGGCTCCGCCAGCCGCCCACCACCGGTCGATCCGCTCACGGGCCCGGCTGTTGCGCTCGTAGAGGGCAGCAACCAGCACGTCCTTGGTGCGTCCCTGCCGCGACCGACGGAACCTCATCGTTCCATGATGCATCGCCTGCAGGCCGATGGCCATGCCGATGGCTCGTGCCCGCGAGCTCCAACTAGACGGGAACGGCTTGTCGTTGGTCAGGGCGGGCCCGCGTCAGGACCCGGCTGCACGGCTGGGGTGCGCGCCGGTCTTTTACTCTCCGGACCCAGCGCGTAGAGCGGCCATGACCCCATAGAACCGCCTCGGAGAGCAGCGAACTCTCGCTCTTCGCTTCTGGTGACAGAAGGACTGCTGAATGAGCGTGTGTGACAAGTTGGATGCCTCGCCGGTGACAACCAGGTTGCTTCGACCGGTCCGATTCGCCAGCTCATCCGCCTCCGCTGGTGACAACTCCTGAGCTTCGGCTCACGAAGCACGGTAGTTGTCGCATAGGCAGGCTTTGTTGGCTTGACCTGCGGACCTAGCCCGAACACGTCGTCGGCCGGATCCCGGTTGCGCGCCCGGGGCACCGGTGGCCAGCTGGCGCACCGCCACCGTGGCCATCACGGTGGACAGCAGGCGGCGGCAGTGGAGGCTCGGCCAGCGTCGTGATCATGCTCCTCGCGCAGCGCGCGCAGGTCCAGATGGTCTTGATAAAGCTGCCGCAGCAGCTCCCGGCCTTGTGACTCGGCTATGGGGCAGCGACGCGTCGTCAGGACCATGTCGTGAGTGGATAGTTGGGCAATTCCACCACGTGCCCTGGGCGCGGCCTGATCGTTATGTCGAAGAGACGCGGCGTGGGCCTGGGGCTTGTACGACGGGGAGATCGTCTCGATCCTCGTCGGCGGTGAGTGCGTCGGCTGGCAGGCAGCGGTAGTGGTGTAGCCGAGCGGCTACCTGCTCGGGCTCGACGTCGACTGCTACCACCAGGGCGGCCAAAAGTTCGGCGCGGGAGGTTCGTTCACCGGCTGCCGCCGCCGCGCGGACCAGGATGTTCAGCCTGCGGTCGACATCCTCGGGCCAGAGCACCGAGGTCGTGCGGCGCTGCTGGTGGCACAGCAACTCCATGGCTCTCCCTCGGTGGTAGTGGACGTATATCGAATATATATTGCGACCATGGTGACGCTGCTGCAAGACCGTCAGGCTCTCGGGCGACTCGGCTCCGCGTCGGCAACCGTGCGTGCGGGGGGCCGGGAACTGCAGCCGACGCCGGTCTTCGATACCTATTGGCGGTTCGCCTCGGCCCGGCAGGCTGTGTATGAGGCTCGTCTGGCCGGGCGGGCCCAGCCGTGGACCGATGATCCGATCCTGGCCCGGCACCGGTTCACCAACTGCTACCGCGCGGCCGACCGGGTCAGTCAGGCCGTGATCGGTGACGTGATCTACCAGGGCCCACAGGAGTGGGAGGAGGTGTTCTTCCGCACCCTGCTGTTCAAGATCTTCAACAAGGAGTCCACTTGGGAGCTGCTGTCCCGCGAGGTGAGGGAGGTGCGCTGGGAGACCTACGACTACGCGGCCTACGACCGGGTGCTGTCAGCCGCGTTCGCCAAGGGGGAGCGCTTGTATTCGGCCGCCTACATCGTGCCCCCACCGCAGTTGGGTGAGGGGCGCAAGCACCGCAACCATTTGCGGCTGCTGGAGATGATGATGACCACCGGCGCGCCCGAGCGCGTCCTTGGGGCAGCCACGATGCGCGAGGCCTACGAGGTGCTCATCGGCTACCCGGCGCTCGGGCCGTTCCTCGCCTACCAGTTCGTCATCGATCTCAACTACGCGCCGCACCTTGGGTTTTCGGAGATGGACTTCGTTGTGCCCGGCCCTGGCGCGCGTGACGGCATCCGCAAGTGCTTCGGTCCTGCCGCCGACGGCATCGAGGCCGACGTCATCCGCTACATGGCCGACTCCCAGCAGGAGCATTTTGCCCGCCTGCAGCTGCCCTTCGCAGGGTTGAAGGCACGACGGCCGCTGCAGCTGATCGACTGCCAGAACCTGTTTTGCGAGGTCGACAAGTACGCGCGGGTGGCCCACCCGGACATCACCGGCATCAGCGGTCGCAGCCGTATCAAGCAGGCCTACCGGCAGGACGGCGCGTCGCTGCGGGCCTGGTTCCCGCCCAAGTGGGGCCTGAATTAGGCGTCGGCTGCCCGCCGTGTTGGATCAGGCATCAAGGCCGAACAGCGGTGTGGTGAGGGAGTGTTGGAGGGCGCCGAGTTCGGACTTGGTGCAGTCCAGCCGGGCGCATCCGGCCATGACGGTCAGCGCGCCTGGCGTGAGCTGGGCGTGGCGGGCGACCCAGGCGCACAGGTGTCCCAGGGCGAGGTAGTTGCCGTAGGCGCGGTCGAACATGTAGTGGCTGCGGTAGTAGGCGGCCAGGTGCACGGTGTCGGTGGCGCTGTCGAGCTGGAAGGAGCAGTGGCTCAGGCAGGGGAAGTCCAGCGTCTGGGTGTCCAGGGCTGCAGCCCTGATCGCGGCCTCGGTGCCCGTCGTGGTCTGCGGCGGTTCCTCCTCCCATGCTTCGTCGTCGTCCGTGACATGGGCGCTGCCGGCCTCGTAGACGGCGCTCCACTTCGCCGAGGAGCGCAGTTTGTCCAGGCGCCGGATGATGCGGGCGAGCTGGTCGACCGGTTCTGGCTTCTCGGCGGTGCCCGGGTAGGCGACGAGCCGTCCGAAGTAGGTGCCGTGGGCGTTGCGCCTGACCTCCCGCAGCCGCGGATAGAAGGTGCGGTAGCGGTCGGTGAGCTCGTTGTGGGTGGTGCACGTGGCGGCGAGCTGGGCGGGGAAGAGTGTGTTGACGACGGTGTCGATGGGGTAGAGCGGCGGCTTGGTGCGGGTGGAGCGCAGCCGGTCCAGTTCGGCGCGCAGATGCGGGTCCTCCTGCAGAGGGTTCGCGATGCGCACGACGGTATGGAAGGCCCTCTTGCCCGGCATCTCGGAAAGGCGGGTGCAGGCCTCCAGCCATGCACGGGAGACGTCCGGGGCGTCGACGGTGAACGTGTGCATCGGCTCGCTCCTTGATCGGCGGTTTGGTGGGCGCCGTGCGGTGGTGCGGGCCGTCAGGCCCAGAAGCGGTCGGACCCTTCACGGCCGGGCGTGCGCCGCAGGTTCACGCGGAACAGCTCTGTGCTTTCGGCGGTGGCGGTCAGGGTGCTGTCTACTGCCAGCTCCTGCGTCACCCACGCCGCGTGGCCCTGTTCGGGTGCGGCGGTCACGTCCAGGAACGAGAGCTGTCCATCCGTGTCCGCCGGTGTGCTGATCAAGCCTGTGGGCAGCTGGTCGTAGCCCGCCCTGGGGACGGCGAGCAGGAGGCAGTCGCCGGCGGTCACGTGCAGGGTGGCACCGTGCGCGGCGGGGGTGAGCACGTGGATGTGCGCCTGCGTTCCGAGCGGCAGTCCGTCGGAGAGTTCCGCCTTGAGGGTGCCGGGGGAGTGCTTCAGCCACACGGTCTCGGTGGACCGGTCGATCATCTTCAGCCGCACCAGGTGGCGCACGGTGGTGGCGTAGGGGGTGCCCAGCCAGCGGGCCATCCGGTACACGTCCAGCGGGGATTCGGGGCGTATGACGCCGCAGCGGGCCAGAGCGGCGCGGGCGGCGGGGCGAGGCATCAGGAACCAGGAGGCGAAGGCCTCGGCTTCCCGCTCGTGTTGCGGCCACCCCTCACCCCACCGGCCCAACGACTGCTCTTGGTGATCGATGCTGGTGCCGTGGCCCATAAGGTGGTGGCCCAGTTCGTGAGCGGCGGTGTGTCGCATGCTCACCTCCTCCAGGCCGGTGTTGACCAAACACCCTGGAATGCCCTTGCTGCCGTCGATGTACAGGCCCAGCAGGCCTCCCAGCTTTTGCCCCATGACCTCTACGCCTGCTCGCCGCAGTGCACCGAACACGTCGATGTAGTCGTCGACTTCGGCGGCGAGCGCCTCGTGGGCCTGCGCGGCCGCGATCATCGCGGCGCCGTGGGCGCTGTTCCAGCTCACGCACCGCCCTCCGGCTCCTGAGGGGAGTGCGGGGCGCCTGCTTCCTCTTCCTCCGCCTGGCGGCGGGCCTGTAGGTACTGGATGAACTTCGCTACCTCGATACGGTCACCCTCGCTCAAGGGCCGTGCGGTGCGCGGCAGTCCGGCGAATGCGTGTTCCCCGGCATCGGCTGTCTCCTCCTCGTCGAGGAAGTAGGACGCCGGCAGCCGGTACAGGCGCGCGAGCTTCTGCAGCTCCATCACCTCCACCTTGCGCACGCCGCGCTCGATGTCGCTGACCGCCGAGCGGACGATGCCGGTGCGCTCGGCGACCTGCTGCTGCGATAGCCCCAGGTACTCGCGGGTCGCCTTCAGCCGCTGGCCCAGACGGGCCCGCTGGTCAATGTCGGTATCGGTGTGGGACGGCGCCTTGCCGCTCATTGCTTATGCTCCTTCGCCTGCATGGTGTCGTACACGGTCTCGGCGAACGCCCACACCGAACGCAGGGAGCGCCCGGCCTCGGCGTCGGCCGGGACGGAGACCTCGAAGTGCTGCTCGATGCGCGCCAGTATCTCCATGATCAGCACCGAGTCGACCGGCAAGTCCTGTCCGCGACCGGCCAGTTCCTCGTATACGTCGTGGCTTGGCCTGTCCTGGTGCTCCGCCAGGAAATCGATGACGATGTCCACGATTCCCTGGACGCTGTGCGACGGCATGCTCTGCTTCTGGCCCTTTCGCTCAACTCCCGGACAGGCGGCCCGGCCTGACCTACTGTAGAGCGATGTCGGGAAATCCGACAGACCTGTTGGAAGATCCTTCATGGGAGTGTGCGTGCACCTGGCCCGCTATCAGCAAGCAGCCCTCAAGACCCTGCAGCCCGCCACCGACGGCACCGACCCGGTCCTGATACCCCTGCTCGGCCTCGTCGGCGAGACCGGCTCCGTGGAGTGCGCCGCCAGGTAGAGGCGGGCGGATACGGCCTGCCCGGTCCGCGCGGCGACGCAGCCCGGACATGCCGGACCCCAAGCGGCAACCGTCTCCACCCCGGCGTGGAGCCGCGCAGCCGGCCCTTCTCCGTACCGGCCTTGCGGCTCTTCCTGCTCCCAGGCCGGCAGCGTCCGACGCAAGTCCTCCTGCGGCACACGGCACAGCACGGCAACTCGTTCCCGGGCCTCCGCGTTCAAGAACACTTCACTGTCGGCCTTGAGAACCCCAACAACATCCTGCTGACCACCCACTTCGGTGACCGCGGAAAGCAGAATCCTCACCGCCAGGCCATACCTGTCCGCTACCCGCTCCAAGAACGACAGCGTCATTTCACCCTGCAGCGGAGCGACGCGAAGAGCGCCCCTAGTCAGCAACAGCTTCCCCACCCTGTCTCCGGCGCCTGATGCTCGGCGGTAGCTGGACGGCGGCCCGCTGTGCGACGGCTCCCGACCGCGCGGTGGCGGTGTCGGGAGCCAGGGGGAGGGGCTGGGGGCCGGTGCACAGAGGGATGATGCTCACCGCCTCATCCTGGCAGGCCCCCAGTCCCCAGGGCTGCGTACCCGAACCTCCAGGCGGCGACCCGCGCCACCGTGTTCGCCGGGACCGGCCGCGTGCCGTACGCCAGTGGACCGGTCAGAAGCCTTCCCGCCCGGTGAAGCATCGCTCGCCGAGGCAGTGCCAGGTGACGTCGCCCTGTGGGTCGAACTCGGCAGTCATACCGGGGTGTTCTTTCCAGTGGCCCCGAACGGGGGCTCGGCAGTCGGGGCAGAGTCGGCGGGGGATGAGGCGCTTCTCAGATCGGCGGTAAATCCGCTGCACATCTGTCATGCGGAGACCGTGACACGTTTCTGACGTCCTGTCCGAGCCGCTATCCCCCCTCGCTGGCCGCCCGCAGCGACATGGTCACCGCCTGTAAGCGGGCTCGTGGGATGGCTACGCCGCTCCCCCTCTATCTCCATGCCGAGGGCAGCCAGTGGGCCTGGCTGTATGGAGTCGCAACGTCCAACCGACGCCGCGACCGCGGCACAGTCCGGCGCGTGCAAGACGCCCCCGGCCGGGCTGCGGCCGCCGCGTTCCTTCTGCAGCACCCACCCTGAAGGCTGGCGCCATCACCTCGAGTAACTCGCGGACCGCCGACTGCGGCGACGGATTCAGGCGCTCGGTGACGACCTGGTCGTAGTCGACGCCGTCGACCGGCCGCACGTGCTCCAGGGCGCGCACCCACACACGGTACTCCGCCGCCTCTACACTGCCGCCCTCGCCGTTTCGGAAGGCGGGCAGGCCTACGAGGTAGGCCCATCCCGTGGGGGCTGCCGCCGCTTCCACAGCCGGGCGAGGACTTCCTGCGGCTCGTGCCCGAGTACGGGGTCGGCGGGAAGCACGACCCGGACCGGCACGGGTACGGTTGCGTCGTCGGAGGGCGTCGTCACCGCCCCACGGTAAGCAGGGGGTTGGGACGGCATCCTCACGACGTCGGCAGCCCGGAGGCGCCGTGTCAGGCGGCCAGGACCTCTCACAGCTCCCGTACGGCGCCTTTGCGGTGGTGCTAGGCGGGGATCGTCTCGTACAGGTCCAGCGCGCGGCGGCGGACCCCGAGGGCTCCTGGAAGCGATGATCAGGCCGCGCGCAGGATTGATCCGGCGGAGCATGCCGCGTGGGACCTCAACACTCGAATGGACGCTAGCGTTGTCGTATGGGTGAAGAGTTCTTGCAGTTCTTGAGCGACGGCGCGAAGCGTAGGACGCGACGGACGGTGATCCTCGCAGAGGAGAAGGATATGTATGCCGTCATAGCGTCGATCACTCGATACTCTCACCCGCAGTTCTCTGATTTTGAAGCTGTCCCCGCTGAGCGGCCTCCAAGTCTTTAACGTGCTCTATGTCAGGCGTCACAACATTGGCGAGGAGACGCGGGGCAAGTTCGTACTGGTTAAGCCTAACCCCGTGGAAATACGCGTTACTTGTCCAGTTGCCATTCGGTCGAGTGCGAGTCCGCGTGGGCTGAAAGAAGGTGCTCCGTACGCCAACTTTGAGGAGGGGCGTTCCTGGTTGCACTCCGCCTTCCAAGCTCTTGCCCGGTCAGCAGCCGCTGCTCTCGGGGCTCCAGAGTCCCCGGCTGTCAAGCCCGCCGAGGAATTGCTTAAAGCAGCCGTACGGCGTTATCAGAAAGACGCGCACGCGCAGCAAACATCAGCCCAGATGCCGTCCGCAGTGGCAAACATACCTGTGCTCAGTCGTTCGATCGAGACCGACGCACGGGAGCCGATGGCACCGACGCTACAGGACGAGCGGGCGCTGTCCGCGGCAAGCCGCTCTGCCCACGAGACAACGCTCGTTCAGTGCCCTGTCTGCAACAGACCAGTGCGGGCGCCGGGGCGCATCCGTCATCAGCAGTGCGAGAACCGGGCACCCGCCAGAAGCATCGCGGAGGCTGATCTGGTAGGAAAGCCCTCTTTCGTCACGGACGAGTACCGCCGATTGGTGGCTAAGGCTGAGCACCGCGAAAAAAGCATGCATGGGCAGCGGCGAGAGGTGATCAGCCGGGATCCCATCAGATATTCAGCAGCTCGGCAGGCTGTTCTGTTGCGATCCTCGGGGCGCTGCGAGAATCCGTCATGCGGCGGACAACCAGCGGATGTCACGGACGATGGGCAAGCGATCCTAGAAGTTGATCACATAGAACGGATCGCTGAGGGCGGGCGCGACCATCCCAAACAGATGATCGCCCTATGCCCAAATTGCCACGCGATGAAGGAGCGAGGGCGCAACCGAGACACGCTGCAAGCAGCTCTCGCGGTCACTGCTGACCGCCTGCACGGCTTGTGGTCGGGGGACCGCCCGTAGCTCTACAGCCGATGCTTCACATAGCCCACTCCAGTCCGAGTTCGGCGAGCTGCTGCAGCTTGTCGGGGGTGAGCTTCGCGCGCCTCGACTTCGTGTTCGACAGGAAGACGCCCAGCTTCACAGGGTGTTCCTGGCCGTCGATCACGATCGCCTCGACGTGGGAGCGGCTGATGGGCGCTACAGAGCCCGTACGGGCCTTGTACTGGGCCAGGGCTGCAACGCCCCGCTCAAAGGCGTCGGAGGCCGCCTTGGGGGCCCTGGCGGGTGCTTCCTGCTCCGGCGGCAGTGGCACAACGCCGACCGCCTCCAGGAGCTCGCGCTGCCCGTCCATCAGCCCAGCCCAGACAGTGTGCTGACGGTTCTTCTGGACAAATCGCCCGACGTCCATCCCGTGCACGGTGACGCCGGGCAGGACGTCGGCCTGGCCCTCGTCGCGCACCAGCTCACGCAGCGCGGCGTAGTGCCGCTGCCAGTCCACCGGCCAGTCCGGGTTCCAGTGCTCGTCGATCTCCTTGAGGGCCTTCTCCCATTCCGGGTGACCGTCCAGCGCACCCGGGCGGCGCAGGTTGCTCAACCACTGTCCTACTGGCCTGTCCAGGGCTGTTGCCGACCTCGGAGCGCAGAGACTCCAGTGGGCCTCGTAGTACGCGCGGGCGGCCTCTAGGTTCTCCTGGAACCGCTCATCCGCCATGGACCAGACCATGCCGAGCTTCTCCAGCCGCCGGGCGCGTTGGCCGGTCATCTGCCCGGCCCCGTACGCCCGTCGCTGTTCTGCCACCCACTGCCCAAGGGGGTACGGGCCGGGCGGCTCCTTGTGGCCATAGGGCACCCGCGCGTGGCCCTCGCGTTCGGTAAACCGCTTGAGTGCCGCCCAGCCGCGTGCCCAGTCCTGCTTCTCCGTGTCGATCACGTTGAAGCTGACCCAGTCCGCGACTATCACCGGGTCACGCGGAGCCGCAAAACGGAGCAACAGACGTGATTCCTCCTCGCCCTCTTCCGGTGCGGGACCGATGTTCACGGACGGCTGTGCCACATCCTTCTGCGGCTCCTGCGGAATGGCGAGCAGTTCCACGGCCTCTTCATCGTGAGCCCGAAGACCTGCGAGTACCTTCACCAAAGGCCGGTACGATCCCGAGGTGAACATGTCCTCCGGCTTCTCGCCGGGCTGGAGAAATACCGGCACGATCAGAGAGGCGAGTTTCCCTTGCCCGGGCTTCTGACGGAGCGCCCGGCCGATGGCCTGGACGATGTCGTGCGGCGCGCCCTTCGGGTCCAACAGAGCCACACTGTCCACGCTTTTGATGTCGACGCCCTCACCCAGAACACGACAGTTCGAGAGGACGGCCCGCTGCGCGGTGGACCCGAACGAGCCGAGGACTTCCCGCCGGCGCTCAGGGACATGCTCACCGCAGAGCCAGTCCGCCCAGATCTTCGCCGGGTACTTCTCCGGCTGGTCCGCGTGCAGCTTCGCCGCCACGCGCTCCAGGCCCTCCGCGTACGCCTGAGCCTCTATAGTCCGGTGGTGGAAGGTGATGCACGTCTGGAGTCCGTGCTGGCTCATGGTGTGCAGCAGCGCGGCCTGGAGCGCCCCGAGACGCTGCCCCCGCACCTCCTCACCGCGCCGTTCCTCGCCCATCAGCCGCTCCGGGGTGACGACCGGGTCCTGGAGCTCCAGCACGATGATCTGGTACCGCGCGAGCAAGCCGCGGGACACCGCCGATGCGAGCGACAGCTTGTACAGGACAGGGCCGAACACGGCCTCGTCATCCATGGAAGCCGCCATCTCCTCCGGCAGCGGATCCCGGACGCCCTCCGCGACCTCCCAGTTGGGACGCTCCTGCCAAATCCTCGGCGTCGCCGTCAGGTACAGCCGCCGGTACGCCGGAATGACGGTCTGGTCGTGGATGTCAGCCCACGCCTTCCCCATCGAGCCCGAAGTCCTGTGCGCCTCATCAACTACCGCGAGGTCCATCGGGGCCAATTGCTGGCCGTAGACGCCCTCGAACGCCTCCGCCAGCACGCCCAGCGACGCGTACGTGGCGTAGATGGTCACCGGCCCCTGGCCATGCCACAGAGCCAGCTGCACAGGGTTCGTTGTGGAGCGCACCTTCAGGCTCCACAACTCCGGATCGTCCTGGAGCGAGCACACCGCAACCGCCGGCCCCTTATGCCCAGCGTCGTGCCACGCCTTCACCGTCTGCGCCAGCAGATCCAGCGTCGGCACCAGCACGAGAATGCGCCCCTTCGGAACAAGCCGCTTCGCCGACGCAGCAGCAATAACCGTCTTCCCCGTGCCACACGCGGCGTGCACCTGCCCGCGAAGACCGTTCCAGGGAATACCGCCCGGCGGGATATCGAAGCCGCGCAAAATGGCGCTTACTGCCTCGATCTGATGGTCACGCAGTTTCACGGCCATGCCCCGTTTTATCCTTTTCGCGGAATGTGGCGCGTAATCAGAAAGGGAAACCCGGCGCGGTGGGCGGCGCTGGATGTGTGGTGTCTGGTCCCAGACTCTACACAGCGCAGAATCAGGATGCACCATCCGTCGCCAACTTCCGCCGCCAAAGTGATACATGCCCTAATCTCACCCCCAAGCGGCCGGTTGTCCTGTACGATGCCGGGGCGTTGGTGAACGTGAGAGGACGGTTTCGAGGGTGGGGGAGGGGTTCGGGTGGAGCGCAGCGGAGCCCGTTCACTACCCCCGGGCCGGCACCCCGTCAGGCCGATGATCCGTCACTTCCGTTGTAGGAGTGGTGGCTGGGATTCCCAGTTGCTACACAGGCCCGCGCGTGATGCACCTGCCCCTCATAGCCAGCCTCAGGAATCCCGCTTGCGGGATTTCCTCAATTCGCGCTTGCGCGAATTGACACGCGTTTAGAATTCCGCTTGCG
Source organism: Streptomyces vastus (assembly GCF_039532825.1). Taxonomy (NCBI): domain Bacteria; kingdom Bacillati; phylum Actinomycetota; class Actinomycetes; order Kitasatosporales; family Streptomycetaceae; genus Streptomyces; species Streptomyces vastus. Next base: position 95 of record NZ_BAAASJ010000012.1, on the reverse strand, counting down.
GAATTCAATTTCCGCGCTTGCGCGGGAATTTGGCGGAGCGTCAGCGGAGCCGTTCACTATGCAGCGCGTCAGCGCTGCATTACCCGCTCCGCGGG
>NZ_BAAASJ010000011.1:0-29257 GCF_039532825.1 Streptomyces vastus | reverse complement strand
GCCGACGCCGTCGAGGGAATCTTTGCGGACTCGGGCGGCACCTACGGCTCGCCGAAGGTCTGGCTCCTACTGGTCCGCGACGGCTGGCGGGTCTCGGTGACGAACACGACCACCGAACCAACTCCGCCCTGGGGCTGGCCGCATAGAAGATCTCCACAGTTCGAGGGGATTGACAGACGCAAACACGCCACATTCGCGCGCATGCCCACGTCAGTCATGTCCATGCCTTCCGCGTCGAGGGGTACTCCTTTAGGCTCCTCCGCCGGACCGCAGGCGTTACCGACGGTAGGGGAGACCGGTCATGGGGCGAACGGGCAGCACTCGACGCACCTTTGTGGTGGGGGCCGCGGCCGCAGGCGGGGCTGTGGCGCTGGGCACCGGCACGGCGGCTTCAGCGGCACCGGCGCAGGGACGGCAGCAGGCCGTCGCCGTGCTCGGCGGTGGCGTCGCCGGGCTGACCGCGGCGCATGAACTCGCCGAGCGGGGCTTCGCAGTGACCGTCTACGAGCGCCGGGCGCTCGGCGGCAAGGCCCGCTCCATGGACGTACCGGACAGCGCGAAGGGAAGCCGCAAGCCACTGCCCGCGGAGCACGGGTTCCGCTTCATCCCGGGGATCTACCACAACCTCCCCGACACGATGCGGCGCATCCCCTTTCCCGGGAACGCAGGCGGCGTCTGGGACAACCTGATCGCACCCAAGGAGATGATGTTCGCGCGGAACAACGGCCGCGAGGATCTGCGGATACCCATCCCCGGTGAGAAGGAGCCCGCCGAGCTCACCCTCGACGACATCAGACGCGCCCTCACCGGCCTCCTGGAGACGGGATTCAATCTTCCTCTCCATGAGATCGCGTACTTCGTGAACCGCGCCGTCGTCTTCCTGACCAGTTGCGACGCGCGCCGCAACTCCACCTGGGAAGCCACCCCTTGGTGGAGTTTCGTACGCGCCGGGCAGATGTCGAAGGAGTACCAGCGCATCCTCGCGGTCGGCGTCACCCGCAACATCGTCGCCACCAAGGCTGAGGAGGCCAGCACCCGCACGGTCGGCACCCTCGGCGAGGCCTTCGTTTTCAACGCGCTCGGCCGGGGTGCGGACGGCCCACCCGACCGGATCCTCAACGCACCCACCAATGAGGCCTGGATCGACCCCTGGGTGGCTCATCTCACTTCCCTGGGCGTGAAGTTCCGTATCGGCTGGACCGTGCACGAGGTGAGGCTGGGCGGAGACGGGCGGGTCTCCGAGGCCGTCATCGAGGATGCGGACGGCGTCCGTCGCTCCATAACCGCCGATCACTATGTCTCCGCCATGCCGGTGGAGCACGCGCGGCGCACCTGGAGTGCCGGATTACGCGCTGCCGACCCACAGCTGGCGCGCTGCGACAAGCTGCTGACGGACTGGATGACGGGCCTTCAGTTCTATCTGACCGAGACGCCGCCCGTGGTACAGGGCCACTTCAACTGCATCGACTCGCCATGGTCGCTGACCGCGATCGCCCAGGCCCGGCACTGGCCAGGGCGTGACTTCGCCGCCGACTACGGCGACGGCGTGGCCAAGGAGTGTCTGTCGGTGGATATCTCCGAGTGGGACAAGCCCGGCGTCCTGTACGGCAAAACGGCCAAAAAGTGCACCCGCGAGGAGGTCGCACGCGAGGTGTGGGCACAGCTCAAGGACGCACTCAACGACACCGGCAAGACAGTGCTGCGCGACAGCACGCTGCACTCGTGGTTCCTGGACCCCGGAGTGGACGGGATCGGCACCCCGCACCCAACCAACCAGGACGAGCTGCTGATCCACCCCGTGGGCACGCTGCACAACCGCCCTTCGGCCAGGACCACGGTCCCGAACTTCTTCCTGTCCGGGGATTACGTCGCCGTGGACATCGACCTCGCCACCATGGAGGGCGCGAACGCCTCGGCCCGTCAGGCGGTCAATGCCCTTCTGGATCAAGCAGGTTCGAGTGCGCCGCGCTGCACGGTCACCCCGCTGTTCCGGCCGCCGGAGCTCGAGAGCCTCAAGCGCCACGACCACTTCCGCTTCAAGGCCGGCCTGCCGAACGCGTTCGACCTGGGGTGATCCAGTCGGGAGCGGTCGCTCGACCTGATCAGCCATGACGCCGGCGAGGGCACCCTTCTCGTCGCCCTCCCAGCTGCCGGCCGGGGAGCACTCACTCTGGAAAGCCGGGGCTCTGATCACCTACGGACAGCGGCCTGCTCGCCCAGCAGCCCCAGGTGCGCGTCGGCACAGCGGAACGCGCGCACCGGGCGGCCGCACCACAAGCGCACCAGATCAGGCGGGGAACAGCGGGGAATGGCGGTGAGAGCGGTCCGGCCTGAGGAGGCGGCAGCCAGGGCGTTCCCCCAGTTCATTGCCCGGACAGGCCTCGAATGATCGCAGCTTCCCAAGCTGAGGGCCCCGGGAACTGTCATAGCGGACGGCCGTCGGGACTTGCTCTGGTCGACGACATGCCCTGACGCCGTTCGGCGTTGGAGGCCTCCTCGTGGACCTCACGGACGACGGCACGACGACCACGGCTGACCTCGATCAATCCGTCCTTCTTCAACTGGGTGAAGGCGCGGTGGGCGGTGCCGATCGAGACGCCGTGGGCCTGGGCGATGTCGCCGACGGTGGGGACATCCTCGCCCGGGAGCATCGTGCCGTCCTTGATGGCACCTGCGAGCTCTTGGGCGATCGCCTCCCAGGGAGCGAGTTCTCGAGGTGGGGCTGCCTCCATCTTGGTGGTCCTGCCGATGGGACCCACCTCCGTGTCCGGGCGGGCCTGGATGGCTGCCTCGCACTGGCCGCACAGGGCTTCGGCCCCGTCGTCGGTGACGACGAGCATCGCCCACAGCGACTCATTTCCGCACCCGCAGACCAGGCGCAGCCCGTTGATGACGGTCGTGACCGGCTGCTTGGTGAGCAGCCCTTCTGGCACCGGCAGCTGCTTGGCGAAGGCGGTGACGGCCTGGCGGTCGGAGGTGGCTAGGAAGGCCGCGTAGTACTTCAGCGTGGTCGCGCCTCCGCCGCCGTGGCCGACGCGGCCGGCGACGGTTCGTACGTCGGCACCGGCGCCCAAGAGCTCGGTCACGTTGTACGCGCGCAGGTCCTTCAGGCGGTGAGTGTGGATCTTCAGCTTCTCCGCGAGGCGGCGGTATCGCTGGCTGACGCTCGACGGCACGAGCGGGGCGGAGCTGTCGGCTTCGCCGGAGAACACGAAGGCATCGCGCGCGAGTTCACCGCCGAGCGTCTTGCAGCGTTCTTCAGCACGGGCTCGGTGGGCGACCAGAACTGAACGTGTGATCACGTCGATGGCCTGCTTGCGGCGCTGATGGGTCTTGGTGTCCTTGATTCGGCGGCCGTTGTTGGAGTGCTTTACGAAGAGTTCGAGCCGGTCGAGATTGATGTCCGACCAGCGCAACGCGCACATTTCGCCCCGGCGCGAGCCGGTCACCATCGTCATGAACAGGAACGTCCCCCAGTCCAGGTCCCGCTGCCAGGCCGTGTTGAGAACGAGGACCGCTTCTTCGGGAGTCGGTGGGTCGGGGTTCGGCTTGGGTTGGGAGGGTGGCTCGGCGAGGGCGGCGACGTTCGACGTCACGTAGCCCCAGCGCAGGCCGCGGTCGAGAGCGGGCCGCAGGATGAAGTGAATCTTCCGGATGGAGTTCGGTTCGAGGATCTGGCAGACGTGCTTCTGCTTGGTCTTCGGGTCGGTCTTGCCGTTGCGTCGGCCCTCGCACTGCTCGCGGCACTTCCGCAGCCGGGAGTAGAACAGCTCGAGCATCTCGGCGGTCAGCTTGCCGGCCTTCAGGTCGCCGAAGGTGGGCTTGAGGTAGTTGCGGATGATGCCCTCGGCCCGCTCGTACGACGTCTCGTCCAGCTCGGCGACGCCGAGCCAGCGGTCGAGGAGGAAGGACATCGTCACCTGGGTCTTGGGGTGGCGTTGTTCGTCGACCTGGTTGAGGAGTTTGGTGCGGACCTTCTCTGCTTCCGCCCAGGTCGCGGCCTGGTCGTGGAGGTAGATGTCCTTCTTCGTGAGCGGGTCACGCCCGGCGTAGACCCGGACCTGAAAGCCGGCCCCGTTGGGTCGGATGCTGCCGCGCTGACGTCGCTTGGATGTCTTGGTCGCCATGGTTCTGGAACCTATTCATGGTTAATGCCATGGCTACGACGAACAGCGCGCCTACCCCTCAGAGGTAAACGCGCTGGTCAGACACTGTGCCCCCGGCAGGATTCGAACCTGCGACACCCGCTTTAGGAGAGCGGTGCTCTATCCCCTGAGCTACGAAGGCGGAGGCTTGTAAAAAACCTTGGAGAAAACCCAGCGAGTGGATCTTCAGCCGAGGCATACAAGCCCGCTGGTCAGTGGGGGTGCGCTGGTGCTCGCGACGGTTTCCCGGGCGGACATCTGGCGCGACCTGACCGCTGACGTGAACAGCGTAGCGGATTGGGGCGGAGCGGAGGTGTGGAGTACGGGGGGTGGGGCGTTGCGAAGGGCTTCATCTGCAGGTTTCTGTGCAGGGCTGGTTGGTGTTCGTCTCGGTCTGCGCGTGACGGAGGTTCGGTTTGTCCGTTCCGTCGCCGACGTGGAGCTGAGGTCGTTACGGGTGCCGATGTCCGGCAGGACGTCGCCGTTGAGAACTCGGGCGACGGTGGAATGCGCGACACAGGCCACGTCGGCCAGTCCGCGAAGCGAAAGCTTGCGGGAGCGCATGGTGCGGTTCAGGTCGCTGGCGAGGAGTAGCCCGCAGTAGGCGCTCAGTGGAGCGTCGTGGGTCAGGGTGACCTCCGGCCAGTCTCCGTCCGCTACGTAGTACAAAGGGTGCTTATCGTTGTCACTGCGTGGCATGTACAGATCGTGCCACGCGCCTGGGTGGCCGACCGGTGCCTTTGCAGCGGCGGGGGCCTGTTCCCGTAGGGAAGCGTGGCGCTGGGCGCCGTGATTCCGAAGGCGTGCGACCAGTGGGGGCTTCGGGGCCGTGACCCGCACGCTGCGGGGCCGGCCGGTGTGGGTGTTCGCAGAGCCGGCTCTGGTGTGTCGCCAGGAAGCTTGCTCCTCAAACTAGTGCCGCATCAGACAACGTTCGCCCTGTTCGGCTGCGGCTTTGGCTCGAAGGGCGCGACCGCAGCACCGGCGGCGGTTGAGGACGTCGGACAACACGGCCCACGCTAAGTTGAGAATCCTTGGACCGGCGGGCTGCTCTTCCGTCTAGGGTCTTGATCATGTTCAAGTCAGGGGTGGGGTTCCTCGCGTTGTTCGGGCTCGGCTGGTGGCTGCTGGGCTCGAGTGCATTCGACGGGTTGATGCAGCAGGTCCTGGCCGTAGTCGGCTGTGCCGTCATGGTGGGGCTGATGCTCGCCGCACGCCGTTTCCTTCCCTCGTCGGCAGGGGGACCATTCCCCCTTGACCGACGTCGACGGTTCAACCAGATCAACGGGCTCCAGTGGCTGCTGATCATCGCCATCGCCGCAGTCTGCCGTCACGTCGGGGTGCCGGTGCTCATTCCCCCGCTGATCGCGGTTGTCGTCGGGCTCCACTTCCTGCCGTTGGCGGCGGTGTTTGAGCAGCCCCGACTGCGAATACCGGCGGCCCTGCTGATCGCTTCCGGGGCGGCGGGCATGACCGTCTGGCTCACGAACGGCCCGGACGAGAGCGTTCGCCTCGTGGTGGGCCTTATTTCTGCGCTCTCCCTGTGGGGCATGGCGATATGGACAGTCGCAGGGGCGGCATCCGCTGCCGGGCAAGGGGCAGGAAATGCGGGTTCTGGCGGCGCGTGACTGGCACCCTGTCTTGGTGGCAGAGCGAGTACGCGTGCGTGAGATCGACGATGACGAGGGGCGGCGGCTGCTGCGGATCATCCGCAGGGGCACCGGGTCGGTGGTGACCTGGCGGCGGGCTCAGGTGGTCTTGCTGGCCGCTCAGGGTATGCCGGTGGCGAAGATCGCCGAGGTCACGTTCACCAGCGCCGACCGGGTCCGCGATGTGATCCACAACAACCGGCGACTACCGCAAGATCCTGGCGATCGTGCGGGAGGCCGACGGTCCGGTGCAGGTCAGGACGGTCGGCGAGCGGCAAGCTGGAGCCTTTGCGGGCGAAGATGACCAAGCTCGCCGACCGCGGTTGGCTGCACAAGCGGGGCGACGAGCGGTTCACGGCACGTCCGTAGTCGCGCGGGGCGTGTCCGTACCTGACGGGCCCCCGACGGCAGTTGAGTTTGTGTGACGAAAAACAACAGTTCCGTCGAGGGCCCTGACGGCCTTGTCTGCACCGCCCGCCTGCCGCTGTCGAGTGCCACCCTGAACTGGCTCGCCGACCTGATACGCGGCCACCTCAAGAAGATCGGCTCGCGGTGGCGCGTCCTGCCCGCGGGGAAGATCGCCGCCATCGTGCTGGCGGTACTGCGCTGTGACCAGCGGCCCGGCGACCTGGCCGGCGGCAACGGAGTGCACCGCACCACCGTGACCCGATGGGTGAGGGAGGTCGTCGGCCTGCTCGCCGCCCGTGCCCCACGCCTGGACCGGGCCCTGAAGAAGATCGCCCGAATGGGCGGCGGCATCGTACTGCTGGACGGATCGGTGATCCGTACCCGGCGCAGAACCGGGAAGGAGAACCGGAAGAACTACTCCGGCAAGAACAAATGCCACGGCCTGCTCGTGATCGCCGTCACCGACGACCGGGGCCGACTGCTGTGGATCTCGGCGGCCCGCCCCGGGCGCACCTCGGAGATCACCGCCTGCCGGCACGACAAGCTCACCCGGAAACTGCGGGAAGTCGGGCTCGAAGCCATCGCTGACCTGGGATTCGTCGGCCTCGACGACGGCGGCCCCGACGTCGACCCGGCGGTGATCACCGGCTACAAGGCCGCCCGGAACCGGCCCCTGACGCGAGGCCAGAAGCTGTCCAACACGGCACTGGCGGCCGTCCGGGCACCCGTCGAGCACGGCTTCGCCCACCTCAAGAATTGGCGCGCCCTGGGCAAAGTTCACACGGATTTGAGGTGGGCGACGACGCTGGTGAGGGCCCTGGTACTGACAAACCGGGAAGTCGCCCGCTGAGCGATGATCTTGCCGATGGACTACCGCCCCGGACCTGGCCGAGCTTCCCGGTGCCTACGCACACCAGACCATCTGACGTGCAGTTTTCACACATACTGCTCACTGCGGACCGGTGATGACTTGAGGGCTCGAGGCTCGACGTCCGGCGCCAACTTCAAAATCCTGTTGAAAAGGGATGCGGTATCCGTTCAGATGTCAACACTCTATTGAGTGCAAGCGAGAGCAGATCTCCTGCGCTTACCCTCAAGCGTTAAGCTCGCACGGCCACAAGACTTCAACGACACGTGCAGCTCTTGCCAAAGTAGCCAGACGTCTGCAACGCTGCGTTGAAGTCTGACAGAGGCTGCGGCCCATGAGCCGTCACCCCCTCATCTCTTGACCATGGAGGTCTGTCGTGAGTCAGCCAGCTTCGGCGCCGCCCCTGTACGAGAGCGCCGTCCGCGTGGGCGATCTCCTTTTCATCTCCGGCCAGCTCCCGATCGGGGACGACGGGGTGCAGCATCCAGGGTTCGTCGGCCGGGACGTCACCGTGGAGCAGGCGCGGCAGGCGGCTGCTCTGGCCACGCGGCGGTGCCTCGATATCGCCCGGGCGGAGCTCGGGTCACTGGACGCGATAAAGGGGATCGCTCGGCTAGGGGGGTACGTGGCCGTCGGGGAGGGGTTCACCGACGCGCCCGCCGTCGTGGACGCCGCTTCGCAGGTGGCACGCGATGAACTCGGCGACCGAGGGCGCCACGCACGTCTCGCGCTCGGTGTGGCGTCGCTGCCCCTCGGCTCTTGCGTCGAGATCGAGACGGCGGTCCAATGCTGGAGATGACCACCGCTGGTGGGCGCGGCTCAACAGGCGCCAAGGCCGAGGCTCAGGGGTATATGAATCCTCTCGAGGAGTTCACGCTCGAGCAGCTCCGTCAGCGCAGGAGCATGAAGTGGCGCACGCACCCGGCAGATGTCCTGCCCTTGTGGGTCGCTGAAATGGACGTACCGCTCGCGCCGGCCGTCGCCGACGCGCTGCGCGAAGCCATCGAGACCGGTGACACCGGGTATCCGGCCGGAGCGGAGTTCGCCGAGGCACTGGCCGGCTTCGCCTCGCGGCGGTGGAACTGGGACGGAGTGGACGTCGACCGAGTCGGTCTGATCCCGGACGTGATGATGGGCGCCGTCCAGGTGCTGCGGCTGATCACCGACCCCGGCGACCCGGTGATCGTCAATTCTCCGGTGTACGCACCCTTCTACGCCTTCGTCACCCACGACGGGCGCAGGGTCATCGAAGCACCGCTCGGACAGGACCTGCGGCTGAACCCGGAAACGCTGGAGGACACCTTCCGGCGCGCCCGGGAAGCGAGCGGCAAGGGCAAGATCGCCTACCTCCTCAGCAATCCCCACAACCCGACCGGCACGGTCCACACCAAGGAGGAGCTCACCGCCGTGGCGGAGCTGGCTCGCCGGTACGGTGTCCGGGTCGTCGCCGACGAGATTCACGCCCCACTCGTGCTGCCGGGCGCACAGTTCACCCCCTACCTGAGCGTGCCCGGGGCTGAGAACGCCTTCTCGCTCATGTCGGCGACCAAGGGCTGGAATCTCGCCGGTATCAAGGCGGCACTCGCCATCGCAGGGCCCGAGGCAGTCGCTGATCTGCGCCGGGTGCCCGGAGAGGTCCGCCACGGTGCCAGCTATTTCGGAGTCATCGCCCACACGGCGGCCTTGGCCCACGGGGACGAGTGGCTCGATGCGTTGCTGGAGGGGCTCGACGCCAACCGAGCCCTACTGGGTCGGCTCGTCGCCGAGCACCTGCCCGGGATCGGATACACCAGGCCGGAAGGTACCTACCTGGCCTGGCTCGACTGCCGGTCCCTCGGTCTTGCTCCGGAGGAACGCGCCACGGGCCCGGCGGTCGTCACCGACCTGGCCGGCCCTGCCCAGCTGTTTCTTGAACACGCCAGGGTGGCCCTGTCCTCCGGCCACATCTTCGGAACGGGCGGGGCCGGGCACGTCCGCCTGAACTTCGCCACCTCCCAGGCCGTCCTCACCGAGGCGATCGCCCGGATGGGACGCGCCGCGGCCGCGCTCCACACGCGCTAGCCGAAAGAGAGCCTCACCCACGCGCCGCCCTGTCCCTCTCTGGCCCGATCCCGCCAAGGGGCAGCGGCCGACCAATTTTGCGCCCGCACACGCTTCACGCTGCCATGGCGCGATCACCCCAACCAGCAAGGAGCAACGACATGGGGCCTACCACGAGCACACGGACCACCGTTACCTGCGCAACCTCCGCAAGGGGGCTCCTGAGGCCGTCAAGGCTTTCATGGCCTTCGATCAGGAAGCCCTCGCCGGGGCGGGGAAGGTCATCCCGCGCAAGTACACCGAGCTGATGGCCGTCGCGGTGGCGCTGACCACGCAGTGCGCCTACTGCATCGAGGCCCACGTCCCGGCGGCCAAGGCGGCCGGGGCGAGCGAAGCGGAGCTGGCCGAGACGGTCATGATCGCTGCGGCGCTCCGGGCGGGCGGCAGCTATACGCACGGCTTCATGGCCATGAAGTTCTTCGAGCAGGCCCCCGAGGCCGATGCCCCCGCCGGTGGCGAGACGGAGCAGGCAGCCCGCGCGTAACGACGAACCAGCTCAGCTTCCGGGCTGCACGGCCTTGATGCGCGTGGCGGGTGAGGGCCCGCCCCTCAGGCCCTCACCCCAACGACCCCCTGCCGGACACCGCCCTGCGGCAGCGGACATCAACTGGCTGTTGCGGTGTACCGGGAAGTCGAGCAGAGCTGTTGATCCAGCGAGGTCCACGCCTCGCTATCCTTCAACGCAGTGTAAAAAACGAACTGGGTGCCAGGGGACCCTGTCCATCTCCTGGCGCTGAGCAGAGGACGGTGGCATCCATGAACCCGGCGTCGGACCCGTCGATGCTTCCGCCGCCCGCGGCCCTGGAAGGGATGGACGCGGAGTGCATCAACCGTGTCCTCGAACTCCTCGTCACCCCACTCCAAGCGGCGGTTCTCCAGCCGACCGAAGTGGTACTCCATGATCTCCGCCGCATCCCGAACACCGTTCGCGCGATCGCGGGGGCGGTCACCGGCCGGCACGTCGGGGACCCTCCCACGGACAAACTGCTCGAGCGGATCGCCGCCGGCGACCTGCGTCACGAGATCGGTTACCGATCCCAGTTGCCGGATGGCCGCATCCTGCAGAGCACGACAATCGTCTACACGGACGACGGCGACCGCCCTGCGGCAGCCCTCTGCCTGAACACCGATGTGTCCGCGTGGGTCTCAGTCAGGTCTGCCATGGACCGGTTCGTGCTCGGGCACGACGTCACGTCCATGCCTCCAGCACCATCCATGCCATCGGGCTACGCGGGGCCGGCCAGACCTACAGGGGAGCGCCAGGGCGAGTCCTTCCCCCACAGCGTCGAAGAACTGTGCGACCTACTCACAGAAGCAGCCATCGCGGCGATCGGCGTCCCGGTGGAGCGAATGCGGAAAGAACAGAAGCTCCAAGTGGTCGCCGACTTGGAACGCCGTGGATTCTTCCTGGTCAAACAGGCACCCGAAACAGCAGCCGCCGCACTCGGAGTCAGCCGCTTCACCATCTACAACTACCTGAACGAGCTGAACGGCTCCGGTGAAGGATCCGCCTGACCAGTCACTGCCACGGAGTCCGGAAACCGCGAAAGGTCACGTGCTTGCGGGCCACGCAGCCAAGCCGCTCGTAGCGAGCGATCGCGCCGATGTTCGCCTCCGCCACATGCAGGAAGGGTCTCTTGTTCCGAGACCCGATGCGTCCGACGAGCGCACTGACCAGATGAGCGGCGTAGCCTCTCCCCTGCCCCCTCTGGGGCAGTGCGGACCGCGCTGATCTCGTTTCCAGCCCGGAGGTCTGAGACGTTCGCCCGCCGTCGCCACCAGCCTCCCGTTGTCACGGAGGCCGACGTAGGCGCCGAGTCCATGAGTACGCGGCCAGAACGGCCCCGGCTGGGTCCGCTCGACGAGATCAAGCTTCTCGGCCACGCTGTCCGGGCCCAGTTCGACCACTTGACTGACAGGATCAGCATGCGGCTGATCCGCTCCGTCACTGCCCCGCCAGATCATCTGGCGGCCTTTGAGAACTAAGACGGGGTTCCACTCCGACGGGGGTGTCGCTGGGCAGCTGAACATGTCGGCGAACTCGCCTCGACCGAGCAGTCGAGCAAGGTCGGTCCAGTCAGCCACATGCGGGTTATGGGCATTCATGGACCTGGCGTTGCGTGACTTCACGTGCAGGCCGAGCGGCGGCCATACGTCGCCGGGTCGCGTCCCGCGTCGTGCCGCGTCGTGGTGTAGGGATCAAGCGTTGGGAGTTCCGGTACGGGGCTCCACGCGATCTTCGCCGAGCCACCCGAACCCGCCCGTCGTCACCTTTTCGACGGCGGGCCCCCGGCCCCGCCGTGGCCCCGTGGTGTCCCAGACCCGCACTCCGCATCGGAGACGGCCGTCAGCCGGTCGTCTGCTCCGAAGAGGAGCTGCGAGCCGTCGTCGTCACAGACTCCCTTCGCCCTGTCCCAAGTGCCGTGCAGCGTACGGCCGCCAGTGAGCTACCGGGCCTGCGGTGAGCCGCGCCCACGGGGCTCAGGGTCGGTGTCATACCCGGGGATGAGGAACCAGGTCTTCCGTACGTCTCAGGGCCCTCCATGAGGACCGGAGCAGGGTTGGACGCGCCGTGGGAGAGCCGGACGCGACGATGGGCACGCTCCGGGCCGGAGCCGCCGCAACAGCAGCACGGTTCTCTGGAGCGTCATCCGCTCATCCGTCGTCCAGCCCATCGGAGTACTCCCTCATGTCCACCGCATTCACCGCGTCCACCGTCGGCAGCACCGCCGTGGCCGCGAGCGCCACGGAACTGTCCAAGATCTACGGGCAGGGCGAGACTCAGGTGGTCGCCCTGGACCGGGTCACCATCGGCTTCCGCCGAGCCGAGTTCACCGCGATCATGGGGCCCTCCGGCTCCGGCAAGTCCACGCTGATGCACTGCGTCGCCGGACTCGACACGTTCAGCAGCGGCTCCGCGCGCATTGGCGACATCGAGCTCGGCAGGCTGCGGGACAGTCAGCTCACCCAGCTGCGCCGGGACAAGATCGGTTTCATCTTCCAGGCGTTCAACCTGCTCCCCATCCTGACCGCTGCGGAGAACAGCACGCTGCCGATGGACATCGCCGGCCGCAGGCCCGACCGGGAGTGGTTGGACAGGGTCATCGAGATGGTGGGGCTGCGGGACCGTCTCGACCACCGGCCCACCCAGCTCTCCGGCGGCCAGCAGCAGCGCGTGGCCGTGGCCCGCGCCCTGGCCTCCTGCCCCGAGATCGTCTTCGCCGACGAGCCCACCGGAAACCTCGACTCACGCTCCGGCGCGGAGGTGCTGGGCTTCCTGCGCAACTCCGTACGGGAGTTGGGGCAGACGGTGGTGATGGTGACCCACGATCCGGTGGCCGCGGCGTACGCGGACCGGGTGGTGTTCCTGGCGGACGGACGGTTCGTCGACGAGATGGTGCAGCCCACCGCCGACGGGGTTCTCGACCGCATGAAGGAGTTCGACGCCAGGGTCCGCGTCAGCTGACCCGCGCGGATCACCGCCCCGCCGCCCGGCCCACGTTTCCCTCCCCCCCTGCCCTCAGCGGCCTGGTCGCGTACCCGCGCCGGGCACTCCGACCATGACTTGGACAGAGGAACCCATGTTCCGCACCGCACTGCGCAATGTGCTCGCGCACAAGGCCAGACTGCTGATGACCGTGCTCGCTGTCACGCTCGGCGTCGCCTTCGTCTCCGGCACCCTGACCTTCACCGACACCCTCCGCAACGCCTTCCAGAACGACACGGCGAAGAGCTACGAGAACGTGGCCGTCGCCGTCACCCCGACCCCAACCACGAGCGAGCGGAACCCCGCCGTCAGCCGGCAGACTTTCGACAAGATCAGGAAACTCGACGGCGTCAAGAGCGTGGTCGGCCGGGCAGGCGGCGTCGCGTTCGTCGCGGACCGGGACGGCAAACTGATCGGCAGCGGCTGGTCCAACGCGGGCTCCGCCTTCGCCCCCGGCAAGGACGGCACGGACGACCGCTACACCTTCGTCAAGGGCTTCGGCCCCGTCGCGGACGGCCAGATAGCGCTCGACCAGGACTCCGCGGCCAAGGGCGGCTACCAGGTGGGCGACACCGTGCGCGTCGCCACCAACGGCCCTGCGCGGGAGTACACCCTCTCGGGGATCTTCACCACGGACGACGGCGCCGTCAACGCAGGCGGCAGTCTCGTCCTCTTCAACACCGCCGTCTCCCAGCGCCTCTACCTCCAGCCGGGCTTCTACAACGACATCACCGTCAAGGCCGCCCCCGGCGTCACCGACGTTGCCCTCCGCGACAGGATCCAGAAGCTGCTCCCGGACGACGACATGCAGGCCTTGACCGGGCGGCAGCTCGCGACCCAGCAGGCCGAGCGCATCGAGCACGAGCTGTCCGGCCTCAAGAAGATGCTGCTCGCCGCTGCCGGCATCGCGCTCTTCGTGGGCATCTTCCTGATCTCCAACACCTTCACCATGCTGGTCGCCCAGCGCACCAAAGACCTGGCCCTGCTGCGGGCCGTCGGCGCCTCCCGCCGCCAGGTCACCCGCTCGGTGCTGAGCGAGGCCCTGGTGGTCGGGGCGGCCGCCTCCGCGGCCGGCTTCGTGCTCGGACTGGTGATGGCCGTCGCCTTGCGCTCAGCGATGGGCGGCTTCGGCGCCAAGATCCCGAACGGCCCGCTGATCGTCTCCTCGACCACGATCGTCGCGGCGCTCGCCGTGGGCGTGCTGGTTACGATGCTCGCTGCCTGGCTGCCAGCCCGCCGGGCAGCGAAGATCCCGCCGGTCGCCGCCCTGGGCAGTGTCCACCTGCCCGCGACCACCAAGTCCCTGGTGGTGCGGAACTCGATCGGCACCCTGGTGACCCTGTTCGGCTCGGCACTGATCCTCTCGGGCTCGACGGCCGGCACCGAGGCCGGCATGGCGGCCATCGCGTTCGGGGCCTTCTTCACCATGATCGGCGTGATCGTGCTGATCCCGCTGCTGTCCCGGCCCGTGATCGCCCTGGTCCGGCCGCTGCTGCGGGCCTTCGGGGTCTCCGGCACGCTGGCCGGGCGGAACGCGGTGCGCAACCCGCGCCGCACGGGCGCCACCGCCTCCGCCCTGGCCATCGGGCTGACCCTGATCACCGCGGTGTCGGTGCTCGGCGTCAGTGTCGGGCAGGCCCTGGACCAGCAGATCACGGACCGGGTCAAGGCCGACTACATGCTCGCCCCGGCCCAGGAGTTCGGCACCATGGACGCCTCGGCCGTGGACGCCGTACGCAAGGCGCGGGGTGCGACCGCGGTCTCCCCCCTGCGGGAATCGGAGCTGAGGCTCGACGGCAAGCCGACCGATGTCGCCGGTGTCACCCCCGGCGCATTTCATGAGGTCCTCGCCCCGGAGCTGGTCTCCGGCTCCCCGGACACCCTCGCCAAGGGCCGGATCGCGGTCCCCGACGAGGTGGCCCGCGCCAACGGCTGGAAGGTCGGCGACACCCTTCCGGTGACCTACACGGACAAGTCCACGGGCAAGCTGACCATCGGCGCGATCTTCAAGGGTAATGAGTTCGTCTCCTCGTACAGCGTCCTCGTGCCCGAGGAGGCTCTCCGCGCGGACGACTCCCGGGCGTACATCTCGCGGATCTTCGTGAAGATGGACGGCGGCGTGAGCGACCGCAACGAGCAGGCCCTCGTCGACGCTCTCGGCAACAGCCCCGCGTTCCGCGTGATGGACCGGCAGGACATCTACAACGAGTTCGGCGGCATCATCGCCTCCATGCTGAAGATGATGTACGCGCTCCTGGCGATGGCCCTGGTCATCGCGGTCCTGGGCGTCATCAACACCATGGCCATGTCGGTCTTCGAGCGGCGGCAGGAGATCGGCATGCTGCGGGCGACCGGTCTGGACCGGCGCGGGGTGAAGCAGATGGTGCGGCTGGAGGCCGTGGTCATCTCCCTCTTCGGCGCGGTCGTCGGCATCGCCGTCGGTGTCTTCCTGGGCTGGGCGCTCAGCCAGATGACCAAGGACGCCCTACCGGACCTTGCGGTGGTGCTGCCCTGGGGCCAGATCGGGCTGTTCCTGCTGTCGGCCGCCGCGGTCGGTGCCCTGGCCGCGGTGTGGCCGGCCCGCAGCGCCGCGCGGCTCAACATGCTGACGGCGATCAAGACGGAGTAGCGGAACGCCCGGTGTCCGCCGTACGTACGGCGTCCAGGTCGTCGCGACCTGTGTGCACGGCGGGACGGACTTCTCGACGTGGCGCTCGTCGGACGAGGTTCTCTCCCGGCCTCACTCTTAGCTGCCGCTGCCGCCCGCGGTGGCGGAGAAGCTACTCTTCGTGACTGCCGCTGACGAAGGTCACTTGTCCTCTGTCGTGCCGCGGTTGCCGGTCCCCTCGGGGGTGGGGGCGGGCTTGCCCTTCATGGGCCAGGGCGAAGCCTCCGCATAGTCGCACCCGTCGGGGAAGACCCTCCACGAACCGTGCGGTTTCCCGGAGTTGTCCCGCATATGTGCTTCCGGGATCTTGAACTCGCCGGTTGTGAGGTTGTAGGTCATGCTGGCCCTTTGGTTGCACAGCCGGTCCAGCATGTCGTCGGTGTTCCCGGGACCTGTACCCCCAGGGTTGCTTGCGCTGCCCGGCCCGCTTCCGTCCGCCTGCGCGGAACCGGTGCCGGTCACCAGGCCGGTCAGGGCCAGGGCGGTGGAGACGGTGACGAGGGCGCACTTCTTCAGGGACGACTTACGTGTGAGGCGCATCGGGGGTGGCTCCCACTCCTGCTCGACTGACGTCGCTCTCCCGGGCACAACCAGGGCACCCGGCCCTGCGGCGGGAGAGGGTTCTGTATCCGTAGAGATGCTTTCAGCGAGGACTCCGTTCCGAATGAACCGGACAGGGATTGGCCGTCCTGCACCGCGAGCCCGACGTAACGAACTGCCTACTGCCTACTGCCGCCCGAGACCGGGTTCCCGGGCACCGACCAGGATCGAGACGTTGCCGAAGACGTCCTCGCCTCGCCCCATGCGGGCGTGCGCCTGACCCAGTTCGGAGAACGGCAGGACGCTGCCCAGAACCGGGTCGATGACACCGTGGACGACCAACTGGTTGTAGGCGATGGCCTGTTCGTCATTGGTGCCGTGGGAGCCCTGCAGACGCTTCTGCCGGGTCCAGTGGTAGCGGAGATCGACCATGGCGTCGAAGCCGGTCGTGCCGGCGCAGATCACCACCATGCCGCCCGGCCTGCACAGGAAGACGCTGGTGGGGATGGTGGCTGCGCCGGGGTGTTCGAAGACGATCGCGGGGTCCTCGCGGCCACCGGCGATCTCCCACAGCTTCTTGCCGAAGGCGCGGGCGCCGGCGGACCACTCCTTCTGGCCCGCGGTGTCGTCCACCAGCGGTGGCACGCCCCAGTGGCCGAACTCCCGGCGGTTGATGTAGCCGATCGCCCCGTAATTCATGGCGTACTCGCCGCGCTCGTCGTCGGAGACCACGGCCACCGCCCGGCCGCCGGCCGCCTTCACCAGCTGGGATGCCTGGGTTCCCAGGCCTCCGGAGCCTCCCCAGACCAGGACCAGGTCACCCTCCTGGAGGGTGTTGCCCTGCCAGCCGTGCAGCATCCGATACGCCGTCGTGCCGACCAGGGTGGGTGCGGCGGCCTCCTCCCAGGTGAGGTGGGGCGCCTTGGGCAGTACCTGGTGGGCTTGGACGCGGGCGAACTGACCGAAGGAGCCGTAGTTGGTGTCGTAGCCCCAGATGCGTGCCGACGGGGCGATCATCGGGTCGCGTCCGGCGGCGATCCATGGGTCGTCGGCGTCCCAGTACCCGGGGTGGGTGACGATGTGGTCGCCCACAGCGATGTTCTCCACGTGGCTGCCGACGGCGTAGACGATGCCGGACAGGTCGGATCCGCCGATGTGGAAGTCCTCGGTTTCGCCCCTGCGTTGACGCGTGGCGATCTGGTCGACGGGGTAACCACGGGCGGCCCATACGTTGTTGTAGTTCACGCCGGCGGCCATGACCGCGATCAGGACTTCGTCGG
Organism: Streptomyces vastus; assembly: GCF_039532825.1. Taxonomy (NCBI): domain Bacteria; kingdom Bacillati; phylum Actinomycetota; class Actinomycetes; order Kitasatosporales; family Streptomycetaceae; genus Streptomyces; species Streptomyces vastus. The sequence goes on along the minus strand of NZ_BAAASJ010000011.1, from coordinate 12,112 downwards.
GGCCTATCTTCGGGACCGGGACGGTCTCCTGCCGGAAGGCGGTGGCGGGATCGCCGAAGCGGTCCTGGCGTACGACGGAGGCGGTCATCGTCTGCGGGACGTCGCCGAGTGGGGGCAATTCTCCGATGGGGACTTCTCGCACCTGTGCGCTGGAGACGGTCTCGCGCTGGTCGTCGGTCGTGGGCATGGTCCGCCTTTCGGATCGTCGGTGTGGTGATGTCGGTTGCGGTGACTGATGTCAGGGGCGCGGGTCGGCCAGGACGATCCGGGCGTCCAGGGCTGTCGCTCCCTTCGGCGTGACGGCCACGGGGTTGCACTCGATCTCGTCGATCTCGGGATGGGCAGCGGCGAACAGGGACACGGCACTCACGACCTCGGCGGCCGCGTCGAGGTCCACCGCCGGGCGGCCGCGGAACCCGGTGAGGAGCCAGGTTCCCTTCAGCGACAGCAGCAGTCCGCGGGCGGCAGCGGGGGTGACCGGGCCGAGCGCGCAGCGGATGTCGCGCAGGAGTTCGGTGTACACGCCGCCGATGCCGACGAGTACGACGGGGCCGAACGACGGATCGCGGCGGACACCGACGATGATCTCCACGCAGTCCGTGAGGTCGGCCATCTCCTCCACGGAGACAGCCGGAGGGCCGAGTCTTTGCCGCAGATCTAGCCAGGCTTCCTCCAGGCGTGAGAGGTCCGGTATGCCCAGCACCACGCCGCCGCGGTCGGACTTGTGCTCGTCTCCGAGAGCCTTGAGCACCATCGGGAACCGCATCCGGCCGGCGGCCTGCCGCAGTTCCTCCCGCGTCGACACTTCCGCGGCCCGGACGAAGGGAATCCCGGCGGATGCGAGCTGCCGTCTGGCAGCGGTGTATCCGGACTCGGTCAGGGGCGGGGAAGGCGGGGGTACGTCGGGGACACCGGAGGCCGCCGCGCCGCCTCGGGCGGTGATCCGCTCCAGTACCCACGCGGCCGTCTCGACGTCGCGGTACACCGCCACCCCGCCCTCCCGCAGCATCTGGGCGGCGGGCGACGTGTCGAACATGAGGTGGGCGATGAACGCCTTGGCGGAGCGGGTCGCGATGTCCGCCAGCTCCCTGGCCACGCGGAGCTCTGCGTGGCCGAGTTCGGTGCTGTACTTCCGGTATCCGCCGAAGTAGCCGGTGAGCAGGACCGAGTCCACGTCTGCCGCCGCGGTCAGGACCCGGCTGACGCGGGAGAACAGCTCGATGTCCTTCTCGCCGGCGCCGGCAGTGTCGACGGGGTTCGAGATGCCCGGTGCCGAGGCGAGTTCCGCGGCGACGAGGGCCCTGGTCTCCGTCGAGAAGGGCTCGACCAGCAGGCTCCGTATCTCCACGGCGTCGCCGGCCAGTGAGGCGTGTCCACCGCCGTCGGCGAAAACCGCCACACGCGGCCCCGCGGGGAGAGCGGTGCGGGTGAGTGCCTGCAGGAGGTCCGCCATCTCGGCCGGGCTGGTGACGAGTTCGGCCCCGGCGGCGGCGCACACGGACCTGATCGCGACGTCGGAGCTGACCATGGCTCCGGTGTGGGATGCCGCGCCCCGGGCGGAGGCGGCGCCGCGGCCGACGGTCAGCAGAACAACGGGCTTGCCCGCCGCGGTCGCGCGGGCCGCGGCCCGCGCGAAACGCCGTCCGTCCTGGAAGCCCTCGCAGTACACCGCGATGGCGTCGGTTCCGTCGTGGGCTGCCATGGAGTCGATCAGGTCGGCGCAGTCGACATCGGCCTGGTTGCCGATGCTCGCGAAGCGTGAGATGCCCATGCCGTAGTCGGCCAGCCGGGCGGCCACGTCGATGGCGATGTTGCCGCTCTGCGAGATCAACCCCACCGTGCCGATGGGGAAGGTGTTTGCGCAGGCGTCGAGCGCCGACGTGTGGTCGAGTACGCCCAGACAGTTGGGGCCGAGCAGGACGGCCCCTGCCTGTCGGACGCGCTGGACGAGCGCGCGCTGGCGCACCAGATGCTCGCCGCCCAGCTCGCCCAGCCCGGAGGTGATGCCCACGATGGCGCGGACCCCGGCGCGCAGGGCGTCGTCCACCGCCTCCTCGAACGCGGCGGCCGGGACGGTGACCACGGCCAGATCGACCTCTTCTCCGAGGCCCGCGAGGCTGGGAACGGCGGGGCGCCCCAGCACGGTTGAACGGGAGCGGTTGACGAGGTGCACCGGGCGGATGCCGACGACGGCACGGACGGCCAGCCAGTTCCCGTACTTCTCCGGATCGTCCGATGCGCCGACAATGGCGATGGACCGCGGGTTGAAAAGAGCCTCGATATCCCGCACCGCGTCCCGTTCCCGAATCCCCGACTGGCTCATGGCGCCCCCCACCTTCAGATTCAAGTCGCGTTTGATTCGGCCATGGAAAAGTCACCGAATGGGGCAGGGGAATCCCCTGCCCCATCGGCTTGCTGATTCTCCGACCGTGGCCCTACTGTGCTGCATCACACCAGGCATCTGAACCGTGCCGGGGTACGAAAGTTCCTCTTGCTTTCATACCGTGGACGGCGGTGGCATCGAGATGCGAGACGCAAGGGGAGCGGGAGCCAATGACCCTGACGTTGCGGGAACTGCTCGCGATTCCACAGATCACCAACAAGGTGCTGGCCGGATCCGCCGGTCTCGACCGTCCCGTGGTGTGGGCGCACGCCTGCGAGATGCCGGCACCCTGGGACTGGGTGGGCGAGGGCGAGCTCCTCATGTCCATCGGGCACTGTGTCCCCGCCGACGAGAGCGGACAGGCGCGCTTCGTCAGACATCTGGCCGAGGCGGGCCTGTGCGGCGTGGCCCTGGGCGACTACCCGCCGATGCCGCGCCTCTCGCAGGCCATGCTGGACACCGCCGACGACCTCGGTTTCCCCGTTCTGCTCACCGCGCACGACACCCCCTTTTCCGTGGTCGCGCGTGCCGTGGCGACCGCCAACCAGCACTCGGAACTCCAGCGGCTCTGGCAGCTCTCGCGTTTGAACGTCGCGGTGGGCAGCCCCGGCCGGAAAGGAAATGAGTCTCTTCTTGATCGGGTCGCGAAAGAGCTGGGGCACGCCGTCTTCGTCGTCGACGCGCGGCATGGAACGGAAATCCTGACCGGAAAAGAGCGGCTCGAAAAGCGGGTGGCACATGCAATCGTCCAAGGAGTGGAGTCGAATCTGCAACGACTGCCCGCCCGCCTGCACCTGGATCTCGGTGACGCCTCCTGCACCTGCTTCCCGGTGCCCAGCAGCCGGCCCGCGATGCTCGTCATCCCCGACCGCACGGGCAACCGCATCGACCCCTTCGCCGTACTGCACCTGGCGAGTCTGATCGCCGTCGAGGTGGAGCGGCTCACGATGGAGCGCGAGAACCTCAAACGAGCGGCCCGGCAGCTGTTCAGTCAACTGATCGAGGGACGTGTGGACAGCGACTCCGCGGCCCGGCAACTGCGCCAGCACGGAATCGTCCAGAAATCACTGACGGTGGCCGCCCTCCATGAGGACGAGTGGGACGTGAGCGACGTCCTGTCCTATCACGGGATCGCACACCTCGCCACCACCGCCGGTGACGTCGTCCTCGTCCTGGTGGAAGCGGCACAAGGGGGAGATCTGCCGGCCGTCCTCGGCGCGGAGACTCCGGTCGGTACGTCCTCTGTGGTCCATGTCCTCTCGCACATACCGGATGCGACGCGCGAGGCCCGTTGGGCGCTGCAAGCGGCTCGTTCCCAGGGCGGAGGGCACGTCGACTACGCGGCCGAGCACCCCCTGTTCCTGCCGAGGACCGTCACCGAGGCGCAGAACGCGGCACGCAGCGTCCTGGGCGCGGTGATCGACTACGACAGCGCGCACCGTACCGAGTTGATCCGGTCGCTGGAGGTGTACCTGGCCTGCGACCGGTCGTGGAAGAAGGCGGCGGAGGTGCTGAGCATCCACAAGCAGACGCTGGGTTCCAGGCTCGCCAAGATCGAACAGCTCACGGGGCGCAGCCTGGGCACCACTCAGGACGTCGCCGAGTGCTGGATGGCGCTGCTCGCGCTGCGGACCGTCGTACAGGAAACGCAGACCCCGTCGCGTCCGGTCTCGGGCGCCGCGCCTGAGGCACTCACCCCGCGGCGCCGTACCGGGCGTCCCGCCACGCCAGGGCGACCTTGAGCCCCTCGGCTGCCGCGATCCTGTCGAACTCCTGCTGCTCCGGGGTGTTGGCGCCGTTGAGGATCGCCGAGATGTCCACGCCTGCGTCCACCGCGGCGCGCAAACCCTTGGCTTCGTACGCCCTGTTCAGGGCCTGCTTGGTCAGCCGCAGGACGGCGAGCGGCGTGGGGGCGATCCGCAGCGCGAGGTGCTCGGCGGCCGCGGAGAGCTCCTGAAGCGGCACCACCTTGTTGACGAGCCCGGCGGTGAGCGCTTCGCGCGCGTCGATCCTGTCGCCGGTGAAGAGGAGCTCGTTCGTCTTCTTCTGCCCGAGCACGAACGGCATGATCAGGGCGACGGGGCCCGATCCGTACTGGATCTCGGGTTCCCCGAACCGGGCGTCCTCGGCCGCGACGATCATGTCGCAGGCCATGGCGATCTCGCAGCCGCCCGCCAGACAGTAGCCCTGGACGACGGCGATGGTCGGCTTCGGGCAGGACCAGATCCGCATGGTCACATCGGCATCGCGCCGCAGCACGGGCAGCCAGTCCAGCGGCGTCTGCGTCCCGTCCGCGATCTCGTCGTTGATGTCGTACCCGGCGCAGAACGCCCGGCCGGCCCCGCTGATCAGGACGACCTTGACGCCGTCGTCCGCGGCCGCGCGGGCAACGAGCCGGTCGAGCTCGAGCACCGCCTCGGTGTTGAGGGCGTTGAGCTTGTCGGGACGGTTCAGGGTGATGCGGGCGAGGGGGCCCTCGGTCTCGTACAGGACGGCGTCGGTCATGCCGTGAGTGTGCGGGCGGACAGGCGGCGGATGAACCGTGCTGCGGTCTGAAAGGCGGGCGTGCGGTCATACCCCAGACAATGGCCCTGACATCAATTCCGGTAAGTGAATAAGTTGCCGGTAAACAACAGAAAGTGCGGCGAATTCCACTCTGAGCTGCACCGGCAGCCCTCGGGCGTGAGTCGGGGCGGCGGCATGGCGCTGGATTTTGCGGGCGTTCGCTTTACGTTCTTTGCGTGCCGGATCGCCGGTCCGGTTCACGCAGCGCGCGCACCTCGTCCTTGAGCCGCCGGAGGAACCGGGGGTCGAACCGGGTGGTGTCCCAGCCGTCGGCCGGGGAGCGGGGGAACGGATACAGCTCGGGCTCGCCGGTGTGCTGCCGGAAGCCGAGCGGGCCGAGCGCGAACTGGAGTGGTCCGCGAGGAGATCGCTGACGCTCCCCGCTCGCGGGTCTCGCGGGCGGTCCGCGTCCTCTGGTGCGCGCTGAGCCTGCTGCTTCACGTCCGGGACACCCGCAGCACCGTCGTCTTCGCCGTCTTCGCCGTCTTCGCCGGCACGAGGAGGGTACGGTGCGGGAGCAGGGCTGATTCGAAGTCCTGGTGATCACGGAGTACTGCCAGCCGCTCTCACCACCAAGGACGCCTCCATAGTCCGCACTTGGGTACGGCCCGGCGAACATGGCCGCACCGCGGACCTCGCGGTCGAACACACCCTGCGACGCCGGCCACCGCAGCATCGCCGCCGGGCCACGGCCGATCTCCTACGGCGCCGGGGAAGAACTCGCGCTCGGCGTCGCGTTCGTGGGTTCTAGCCGAGCCAGGCCTTGACCTTGTCGGGGTTCGCCTCGATCCACTTCTTCGCCGCTGCCTCCGGTGTCATCTTGTCGAGTGCGATGTACTTGGCGACGGTGTTCTGGTCGTCGTTGGTCCACTTGAAGTTCTTCACCAGGTCGTAGGCCGGGCTGCCGGACTTGGCGAACTTCGTGCTGACGATCTTGTCGAGGTCGAACACGGGGTAGTCGCAGGCGACCTTCGCCTTGTCGGCGTCGCAGCCTTCGGTGTACTTGGGCAGGTCGATCTTGACCAGCGGTACCTCGGACAGGAACCACTGCGGCTCGTAGAAGTAGCCGATCACCCACTTCTTGTTCTTCTCGGCCTCCCGGAATGCCTGGATCAGCGCGGTCTCGCTGCCCGCGTACACCACTTTGAAGTCCAGCTTGAGGTTCTTCGCCAGGGCCTCGTCGTTGGTCTGGTACGACGGGTCGCCGTCCAGGAGCTGGCCCTTGCCGCCCGATTCGGAGGTCTTGAAGTTCGCGGCGTACTTGTTGAGGTTCTTCCAGTTGGTGATGTCCGGATGCTTCTTCGCGATCCACGGGGGGATGTACCAGCCGATGATTCCCTTGTTGCCGGTCGAGCCGAGGTTCACGGCGATCTTCTGCTGGTCGATGTACTTCTTCTTCAGGTCGTCGTGGCCCCAGTTCTCCACGATGGCGTCGACCTCGCCCGTCTCGAAGCCCTGCCAGCTGATCTCCGCCTTCAGGTCCTTCGTGACGACCTTGCAGCCGAGTTCCTTCTCCGCGACGTTCTTGACGACCGCCGCGTTGGCCTCGTAGCCCACCCACGGGCTGACCGCGAGGTTGAAGGTGCCGCACTTGCCCGAGCCGGCGTCCGCCCCGGAGGATTCCTCGCCGACCTTCGCCCCGCCACAGGCGGTCAGGGTGAGACCGAGCACGGCCATCCCCGCCGCGCCGGAACGCCAGTTCCTTGTTCGTGGTGCCATGGTTCTGCTCCTTGTGCTCCGGGTGTATCGCGCCGTTGTCCGAGTGGTGGAGTCGAGATCCGAGTCGACAGGGGTCACGTCATGTCCAGGGCGCACCGGAACCCGACGTTGCCGGTCGCCGAGTCGAGGAAGAGGCCCTGCCGCGCGGCGACCCGGTAGCGGCGGCAGTAGGAGGCATGGCAGAGATAGGAGCCGCCCTTGGCAACCCGCTGCCCTCCGCCGGAGGAGGGTGAGAAGGGGTCCTCGCACCATTCCCAGACGTTGCCGGTGGTGTTGTACAGGCCGAAGCCGTTTGGCTCGTAGGCGTCGACCGGGCAGGTGCCGTACCAGCCGTCGGCCGTCGGGTGCCGGTTGGGGAAGTCGCCCTGCCACACGTTCATCCGGGGGCGGCCGCCCGGCTCGAACTCGTCGCCCCAGGGGAACACTTTCGCGTGCAGCCCTCCTCGGGCGGCGCGTTCCCATTCCGCCTCGGTGGGCAGGCGTTTGCCGGCCCAGGCGCAATAGGCGCGGGCGTCGTCCCAGTCGATGTGGACCACGGGATGGTCCGCGCGGTCCTCCCAGGTGGAGTGGCCTCCGTCGGGACGGCGCCAGTCGGCGCCCTCGACCTGTCGCCACCAGGGGGCGGCCGCCACTGCCCGGGTGGGCGGGAAGTCGTCCGGGAGCCGCCCGGCGAAAACGAACGACCAGCCGATCCGCTCGGCCGAGGTGCGGTATCCGGTGTCGGCGGTGAAGCGCGCGAACTGTTCGTTGGACACCGTGCAGGCGTCGATCCAGAAGGCGTCGACGTGCACCGTGCGCACCGGGCCTTCCCCGTCGGCCGGGTAGGCGAGGGCGTCCCGGCTGCCCATGAGGAACTGGCCGGCGGGGACGGTTACCATGCCCTCGGTGACCGCCGGGCGAACAGCGGATTGCCGGAGTCCCGGCGGCCGGCCCACGCCCCGGCCGCCGGACGGTGCGCAGCAGTTCACTGTGCCCCCATGACGCGTCGGTGCAGTCCGCCGTCGAACTCGGACGACTCGGCGCTCTGGGGGCCCAGGTCGATGCGCACCGTGTGAATGGTCCCGGTGAACTGGTTGTCGAGTACGGGGTAGTCGTCGGTGACCGGTGTGCTCAGGTCAACTCCGACGTCGAGTGTCTCGTCGAAGGAGAAGTAGTACGGGATGGTCTGATCAACCCGTGCGGTCGCGTGCTTTTCACCGTCCACCAGGAGCACGGCGGTCCCGCCCTTGCCGAGTCCTCCTCCGTCGTAGTCGAACTCGAGCCGGATCTCGTGCCGTCCCGGCGTCAGGGGCTCGTTGCCGCGCACGGTGTACAGGTTCATGCCGAAGTAGTTGTAGGCGTAGGTCGGCCTGCCTTCGGTGAAGTACAGGGTCCATCCGCCGAACCGGCCGCCCTGCGCGATGATCACACCCTCGGCCGCTGTCTCCGGCACCTCGACGTCGGCCGTGATGCTGTGCGAGCGGTTCTTGACGTTGGGGGTGGTCTCCTCGGTGAACCGCCTCATGCCCGCGCGGTAGGTTACGGACGTCCGGTCACCGAGCAGATCGATGCGTCCGGCCACGGCGGGGTTCTCCCGCTCGGTGACCCGGTCGTCCAGGGGGAAGACCTGGTACTTCGCGGCCTCGATCAGGAACAGGTCCTGCAACCGGCGCAGCTTCTCGGGGTGTTCGGCGGCGAGGTCGTGCGCCTGGCTCCAGTCACTGCTCAGGTCGTAGAGCTCCCAGACGTCGTCGGTGAAGCTCCGGTCCCCCTGCGGCACCATCTCCCAGGGGATGCCGTGCCGGGTGACCGCCATCCAGCCGTCGTGGTAGATGCCCCGGTTGCCGCACATCTCGAAGTACTGGGTACGGCGGTGCTCGGGGGCCTGGGGGTCGGCGAGTGTCTGCTTCATGCTGGTGCCCTCGATGGGCTGCTGCGGGACCCCGTCCACGCTGAACGGCTGCGGGATTCCCGCGCAGTCCAGGATCGTCGGCAGGACGTCGATGACGTGCGAGAACTGGTGACGGATCCCGCCGTGCTCGGGGACCCCGCGCGGCCAGTGCAGGATCATGCCGTCCCGGGTGCCGCCGAAGTGCGAGGCGACCTGCTTGGTCCACTGGTAGGGGGTGTTCATCGCCAGCGCCCATCCGGCCGGGGCGATCGGGTAGCTGAGCGGGCCGCCGATCTCGTCGATGTGGTCGATCATCTCGTCCGGGTCGTCGACGACGCCGTGTCCCAACCGGTGCTCGACGATGGTGCCTTCGATGCCGCCCTCACCCGAGGCGCCGTTGTCGCCGATGATGTAGAGGATGATCGTGTTGTCCAGCGCGTCGAGTTGCTCCAGCGCGTCGAGGAACCTGTTGAACTGAACGTCGGCGTGTTCGGTGAAGCCGGCGAACGTCTCCATGAACCTGGCCGACAGCCGGCGCTGGTTGTCGGTGAGTTCGTCCCAGTGGGGAACGCCCTCGGCCCAGGGCGCGAGTTCCGTCTCCGGGGGTACGACGCCGAGTTCCTTCTGCCGCTGAAGAGTCACCTCGCGCTGCCGGTCCCAGCCGTGGTCGAACCGTCCGCGGTACTTCTCCTGCCATTCGGGGGCGACGTGCAAAGGCGCGTGCGCGGCACCGAACGCGAGGTAGGTGAAGAACGGCCGGTCCGGGGTCAGCGTGCGCTGGGTGCTTACCCAGTCGATGGCGTGGTCGACGATGTCCTCGGACAGGTGGTAGCCGTCCTCGGGCCGGCGATCCGGCTCGACCGGTGTGGTGCCCTGGTACAGCAACGGGTACCAGTGGTTCATCTCGGCACCCATGAACCCGTAGAAGGTGTCGAACCCCTCCCCGGTCGGCCAGCGGTCGAACGGTCCGACCGCGCTGATCTCGCGCGGCGGGGTCTGGTGCCATTTGCCGAAGGCCGCCGTGCTGTAGCCGTTGCCCTGCAGGATCTGCGCCATGGTCGCCGCGCTGCGCGGCCTGAACCCGTTGTAGCCGGGGGCCGCGGTGGCCATCTCGGTGGTGCCGCCCATGCCGACCGAGTGGTGGTTACGGCCGGTCAGCAGGGCCTGCCGGGTCGGCGAGCACAGGGCCGTCACATGAAAGCGGGTGTACCGAAGCCCGGTGTCGGCGAGCCGGTCCGCGGCGGGCATCTCGCACGGTCCGCCGAACGCGCTGGAGCTGCCGAACCCCAGGTCGTCGACCAGCACGATCACCACGTTCGGCGAGTTCTCGGGCGGAGGGACCGGGCCGATGGGGGTGAAGGGCGTCTCCTGGTCGTGGACGTCCATCGCGGTCGTCAGCGGCCGACGGGTGTCGGGCCGCGGAAGTATATGCCGACCAGCGTCGAACTCAGTCATGTATTTCTCCGATTCGATACCCGGCGAGGAAATGTCACACCCCTTTGTCGCGGCCGAATCACCGACGTAATGCATCTGGACTTCAGCGGCCCGGGAGTACCCCTGCCTGCGACGCTGTCAAAGTGTCAGCCGCGGCCGAAGCCGGTCAACAAGCGTCCTGAATTTTCGTGAACCGGTTTTGAATGAGGGCAATAGAAAGCTTCTATACCGTGGCTCGGAATCCGAGCTGCGCGCAGCGCGGCGTCCCGCACGGAGGTGGCGCGCAGGTGAGGCGCCGGCGCCGATGGGACGCGCGGCACGATCACGACGCGGTGCAGGGGGTTCAGGACTAGCGATAGAAATGTTCTATGGAACGTCGCCAGGTCGAGTACTTCCTCGCCGTAGCCGCGCACCGGAGCTTCACCAGCGCCGCCCACACCCTGCGCGTGGCGCAGCCGTCGCTGTCGCACTCGATCCGCCTGCTGGAGCGGGAACTGGGCACCCCTCTCTTCCACCGGCTCGGTCGCGGAGTCGTGCTGACTTCGGCGGGAGAGGCGTTCGTGGAGCCTGCCCGGCAGGTCATGCGCGATCTGGAGACCGCTCGGTCGGTGGTGCGCACCATCGCCGGACTGGCGGGCGGCACACTGGACATCGTCGCGCCGACGACGCTGGCGGTCGATCCGCTCGCGGACCTGGCCGGGGCCTTCCGCGGGCGCCATCCCGCGATCGACATTGTCATCGTCGAGCCACCGGACGCAGCCGCGGTTGCGGACATGGTGCGTACCGGCGAGTCCGAGTTGGGGCTGGGCGATGTGCGGACGGACGGCAAGGCCGTCGAGACTTTGGAGCTGTGCCGGCAGGAGATCCTGGTGGTGGTGCCGCGGTGCGGCCGCTTTCCTCAGACCGGACCGGTGGCGCTCGGTGAGGTGGCCCGGATGGATCTCGTGGCGACCGCGCGCGGTACCGCGACCCGGACTCTGATGGATCAGGCGCTGGGCGGGGAGGGAGGCCGTCCACGCATCGCGGTGGAGACGGTTCATCAGGCCGCGGTCGTCCCCTTGGTACTGGCCGGAGCGGGAGCGACGCTACTGCCGCGCTCTCTCGCCGAGGAGGCGGCCCGGCGCGGCGCGGTGGCGCTGGCGCTCAGTCCGCGCCTGGTCCGGCCGGTCTGGCTGATGTGGCGGCATGGGCCGCTTTCACCTGCCGCGCAGGCGTTCATCGATGTGGCCCGCGAGGTTTTCGCGCGCCCGGTGTCAGCGTTGCCGGAGGGCGACAAGCAAGAGTGATTTTCTATCCCTCCAAGTGAAAGGTTCTCTCCGTTCGTCTGCCCTGGCGCATTGCCCGTGCGGATCGGGTCCGAGAGCGTAGGGCATGTCACCGGCGGCCTCTCTGGAACTCCGAAAGGAGGGTCGGAGACCGGTGTGCGCCGCATCAGAGGTGGCTTCTTGGCCCTGCCCATCCGCGTACGCCGGCCGAGGCGGCGGGCAACCGCCTGAGACGAGGATCGCAATGTGTTCGATGCGCTACGTGACCTGCCGCTCTGGTTCTCGCCGGAGCGGGTGCGGGCCGAGGGAGAGACCCCGGACTATCGATGGCCATGATGGTCGTGGTGCTGCTCGGCTGGGCCCGGTGAGCAGCGGCCTCGCGGGCGACCCCCGTCTCGGCCGACGCGACTCCGGACAGCAACCTCAGCGGAGCCGGTTGGCCTGGCCACACACCATTCCGGCCTTGCCGGCGGCAGCCGTCGCGGCGGTCCGCATGGCCCTGCTCGGCCTGGCGAGCGGGCGGAGCGCCGACGACCGCACGCGCGATCCTGCCCTGCCCGGCTTTGTCGCGGTTGCGCGCCAGCGCATCCGCGCACTCGGCACGTCTCAGCCGCCGCGGCTCACCCACCGGGCGGCACTACCAAGCCAGCGCGATGTTGCGCTTGTCTCAACCTATTGCGTATGGCGCTAGCTGGCATCTCTGTACATTTACGGCACGAGCGAGGCGAGGCATCATGGCTCCCTTCCAGTACGACTTCGTCATCGTCGGCGGTGGCTCGGCCGGCAGCGCACTGGCGAACAGACTCTCCACGGATCCGGCGAATCGGGTGCTGGTTCTGGAGGCCGGCCGGTCTGACTACCCGTGGGATGTCTTTA